>NZ_JBHUSB010000004.1:55783-254126 GCF_042673905.1 Arthrobacter sp. NPDC057009 | reverse complement strand
GTGGAATTGGACTCTAGACAAGCCCCACTCCACCCGGAGGTCTTCTTCATGTCACCGAACCACGCCGAGCGTCACTAACGTCCGTGGTCAATACACCTAGCGGGCCACCGCGTCCCCGGAGGCGCGGAACAGGCGCACGGCATCGCGCATGGACGAACGTGCGCGCTTCCGGTCACCGGAGGCGTCATAGGCGCAGCTGAGCCGGAACCAGGACCGCCAATCGTCCGGTGCCGCTTCCGTTTCCGCGCGGTACTTCTCGAACTCCTGGTCCGCGGCGGCGCGGATGATCCGGCCGGCCGGTGTGCGGGGCAGGTTGTCCTCCGGCAGGCCGCCTTCGGCCTCAAGCACCCGTGCCATCTGTTCGGTCCGGGCGCCAAAGAGAAGTTCCCGGATCAGTGCCCAGGCGCCGATTACCGGCAGCACGAGATATGCAGCACCGATGGCTTTGGCTACGGGCTCGGCGTCCGTCAGCAGCAGAACGGAGCGCTGGAAGGACACCACAAGATAGAAGACCAGCAGCAGTGTGACCGCGCCCACCCAGATCTTGGTGCGGTTTGCCTTCAGCCAGCCAAGAAGCGGTTTCACTTGGCTTACAGCCCCAGGTCCAGGTAACCGTCCAGACCCACCGTGAGTCCGGGATGCGCTGCAACGCTCCGCACGCCCAGAAGAACCCCGGGCATGAACGACGCCCGGTCGAAGGAATCATGGCGCAGCACCAGCTGCTCCCCCGGGCCGCCCAGCAGGACTTCCTGATGGGCCACGAGCCCGCGCAGCCGGACGCTGTGGACACGCACGCCGTCCACCTCACAGCCGCGGGCACCGGCCAGTTCGGTCGTGGTGGCGTCAGGGCTGGGACCGACGCCGGCCGCCTCGCGTTCCGCTGCCACCAGCTGCGCGGTGCGCACCGCGGTACCCGACGGCGCATCCACCTTATCCGGGTGGTGGAGTTCGATGATCTCCACAGATTCAAAGTACTTGGACGCCTTGGCGGCAAACGCCGAAGTAAGCACGGAGCCCAGGGCGAAGTTGGGTGCAATCAGAACCCCGACCTCCGGGTGGCCGGCCAGCAGGGTCTCCAGCGACTCCAGCCTGCCCAGGTCCCAGCCCGTGGTGCCCACTACGGCGTGCATGCCGTGTTCGACGGCGAAGCGGACGTTCTCCTCGGTGCTCTCCGGAACAGTGAGGTCCACGACGTACCGGGCACCGGCGTCGAGCAGGGATTCGAGGGAGTCACCGCGTCCCAGCGCGGCGACGAGCTTCATGTCGGGAGCGGCCTCCACAGCTTTCACGGCCTCGGCGCCCATGCGCCCGTTTGCGCCCAGAACGGCGACAGGAAGTTGTTGGGTCATGGGTTCAACACTACCGTTCGCCCCTGGGCCGGACGGAACCGGAGCACATGCGTTACCTCACGCTGAGTGTGTGCCCAGAGGCCCTTATTCCCCGGCCCCGACCCATTCCACGGTGCCGTCGCTGAAGAACTGTTCCTTCCAGATCGGCACCTGGGCCTTGACGCGGTCCACGAGCTCGGAGCACACCGCGAACGCCTGCCCGCGGTGGGCGGCGGATACAGCGCAGACGAGCGCCGGGTCACCGATTTCCAGCGGGCCCACCCGGTGCGCCACCCAGATCCGCACCGGCGGGGTCCCTCCCGCACCGTCAGGCTCCTCAGTTCCCGCCGCTTCGGCCTGTTCGGCCACCAGCTTCGCCACAAGGTCGTCCAGCACCTTCGCCGCCGTCGGGTGGGCACTGTAGCTGAGCCGGTCCACCGGCTTGCCGCCGTCGTGGTTCCGGACCACGCCGCTGAAGCTGACCACCGCGCCGGCGGTATCCGATTCCACGGCGGCGATGGCCTGGTCCACAGAGATGGGTTCGGTGCTGAGCACCGCGTGTACTACTTCGAACGATGCCTCAGTGGCCATGTCCGCCCTCCAACTGGTCGCACAGGTGCCCGATCACCGGGTCCAGGACGGACAGGCCGTCCATGACACCCTTGGGTGATCCGGGCAGGTTGATGATGAAAGTCCGGCCCGCCGAACCGGCATGCCCCCTGCTGAGCATCGCGTGAGGCGTCTTGGCCGTTCCGTATTGCCTGATGCCTTCCATGATGCCGGGAATTTCGCGGTCCAGCAGCGGCAGCGTCATCTCCGGCGTCCGGTCATCCGGGCTCAGGCCGGTGCCGCCGCTGGTGATGACGACGGCGGGTTCCTGGGTCAGGAGCGCCCGGATGGCCGCCCCCACGGGCTCGCCGTCAGGCACCACCATGACGGGATACGGCACAAAGCCGTGTTCGGTCAGCCAGTCGGTGATGACTGGTCCGGTCTCATCCCGGTAGACGCCGGAGGCCGCGCGCGTTGACGCGATGACGACGCCGGCTTTGCGACCGTGCACCTCGCCGTGGACGTGCGCCGCCCTGCCGTTGGGGTTGGGTGTGCTCACAGGGCCCAGTCCCCGCTCTTGCCGCCGCTCTTGGCCAGCACCTTGATGTCGGTGAGGACGGCGTGCTTGTCCACGGCCTTGATCATGTCGTACACACTCAGCGCTGCCACGGAAGCGGCCGTCAGGGCCTCCATTTCGACGCCGGTCACGCCCCGGGTTTTGACGGTGGCCAGGATGTCCACGGTCTCGGTCCCGAGCTGAAAGTCGACCGTGACTTTGGAAATCGGCAGCGGGTGGCACAGCGGGATCAGTTCAGGGGTTTTCTTAGCCGCCATGATCCCTGCAACGCGGGCCACGGCCAGGGCGTCGCCCTTCGGCAGGCCGCCGGTACCCAGCAGGGCCAGGACCTCGGCAGTACTGTGGACCGTCGCCGTGGCCGTGGCCTCGCGCGTGGTCTCCGGCTTTTCCGAGACGTCCACCATCTGAGCGGTGCCGTCACGGCGCAGGTGCGTCAGGGCGCCGTGGTCATTTTCTGCAGTCACAGCATCCATACTTCCACTTCAGCGCCCTCGTTAAGAACGGCGGTGCCGACAGGGACGTGCACAAGTGCGTTGGAGTGGGCCAGCGCCTGCACCAGGTGGGAGCTTTCTCCGCCCTGCAGCCGGACTGTTCCGTCGCCCTGCAGCGACCCGCGGCGGACCTGATGCTTGCCGGCCGGGGAGGACAGCGGCTGCGCCAGCCGGGCCCGGACCGCGGGCCTGGGCGCGGGTGCACCGAACAGTTCCCCGAGCACCGGCCGCAGAAACATCTCAAAGGAAACGAGGCAGCTGACGGGGTTGCCCGGAAACGCCAGCAGGGGAACGCCGTCGAACCTTCCCAGCCCTTGCGGGCCGCCTGGCTGCATGGCCACGTGCCCGAATGTTACGTCCTGGCCGTCCATGGCCTGCCGCACCACCTCGTACGCCCCCTTGCTGACTCCCCCGGTGCTGACAATGAGATCCACGGCAGAGGTGTGGCTTCGCAGCAGCGCCCGCAGGGCCTCCGGGCTGTCGGCGGAAATGCCGGCCCTCGTCACGGCCAGTCCCGCCTGCCGCAGCGCGGATTCCAGGAGGGTGCCGTTGGCATCGTAGATCTTGCCGTCGCCCAGCCGTTCCCCGGGCTCCACCACCTCATCCCCGGTGGTGACCAGCAGGACGGACAGCTGCTTGTGAACCAGGACTTCCGGCAACCCCAGCGCGGCCAGCAGGCCCAGCTGCGCCGGACCCAGGCAGGTGCCTGCGGCCAGGGCCTGCTGGCCGGCTGCGATGTCGCTTCCGACGGCGCGGACAAAGGTCCCGGCGGCCGCGGCCGGCAGTCTCACCTCGGCCTCTTCGCCGGCGGCCGGAAAGACGGAGGGTACGGCCTGTTCAATGGGTACGACGGCGTCCGCCCCGGCGGGCAGCATGCCGCCGGTCATGATGGGGACAGCGGTGCCCGGCTCCAGCGGCGCAGGACTTGCGCCCGCTGGTACCGGAGCCGCGACGCGCAGCCTCGTGCCGCCGTGGGGCACGTCCCCGGAGCGGATGGCAAAGCCATCCATCTGCGAGTTGGGAAACGGGGGGAGGCTCAGCGGCGCCGTAATGTCTTCGGCGAGGCCGCGGCCCAGGGCCTGGACCAGCGGCAGCAGCTCGGTCCGCTCCCGCGACAGCAGCGGTTCGAGGAGCTCCCTGACCGCCTGCCGGTGATCCGCGACGCTGCGGTGCGTGCTGTGATCATGCGTGCTGTGGTCACCGGTGCTGTGCCCGTGCTTGCCGGCGCCCGCATCAGGGGCGGCGGCGGAGGGCTCGGCAGAAGGTACGGCAACGTCGCCGTGTCGCTGCGAATGGCTGTGCATGGTCCGGCCTTAGGTGGGCTATGTTTTCACGTCCACTCTAATGGTGTGCAGGCCCGTGGCACCGTCCGGAGCCACCGAGCGCCGTTCCTCGATCTGCACAGTGCCTTTCAGGTCCGTCGCCCGCACCTGGACCTCGTGCTCGCCGGGCTGCAGGTCAAGGCCGAGTTCCCACTGGTACCACGTGTCCACTGAGATGCCCGGGGCGAGCCGGGCCGGCTGCCAGTTCCCCCGGTCCACACGCAGCTCCACCTTCCCGATACCGGTGTGCTGTGCCCAGGCCACGCCGCCAAACATCACGTTCCCGGCAGGTAACGAGGCGCCGTTGCGCGGCACGTCGATCCGGGATGACAGCTTGATGGGGCCACGCTCCGACCAGCCTCGCGGCGTCCAGTAGGCAACGTCGTCCGCGAACCTGGTGACCTTGAGTTCGGTGAGCCACTTTGTCGCGGAAACGTACCCGTACAGCCCGGGGACGATAATGCGCACGGGGAAGCCGTGTTCGAGCGGAAGCGGTTCGCCGTTCATGCCCAGGGCGAGCAGCGCATCACGCCGGTCGGTGAGCACTTCCAGCGGGGTGCTCGCCGTAAACCCGTCCGAGCTCCGCGACAGGACCATGTCCGCCTCCGGTTTGGGGCCCGCCATCGCCAGCAGCTCCCGCACGGGCCAGCCCAGCCAGCGGGCGTTGCCGATCAGGTCGCCTCCCACCTCGTTGGACACGCAGGCGATGGTCACGTGCCGCTCGATCAGGGGCTTCGCCAGGAGGTCCTCGAAGGTGAGCTCCACCTCGCTTTCAACCAGGCCGGTGACCTTGAGCCTCCACTCGCGGGAATCAAGCACGGGAACGGACAGTGCCGTGTCAATGCGGTAGAAGTCGGGATTAGGCGTGACCAGCGGGGCAACTCCCGCCAGTCCGATGTCGGCGCCGGCCGGAATGGGCGGTGCCGGGGATTGCGGCACGGGCAGCCGCAGGGCCCGGCGGACCTCGTTGACGCCGGCGGCTCCGCCACGCCAGACGGTGACGACGGCGCCGCCCACCAGGACGCCGGCGGCGGTGCCTCCCAGCATTTGGAAGAAGCCACGGCGGGCCGGTGCTTCCCCGGTACCGCCGGCTTCCCCGGCACCGGCGGCACCGGCGGCAGCCAGCCGCCTGACCAGCTTGAGCAGTACGGCGATACCGATGCCGGCTGCCAGGAGGGGAAGGACGACGGCGGTTGCGGTCACCTGGGCGCGGGTCAGAACCGCGGCCAGGCCCACGATGCCGAAGACCGCAAAGACGGCGACACCCGCGAAGCGCCGGCGCAGTTCAAGGACGCCTGCCGCGGCGGCGATCACAGCGATGGCCAGCGCCATGCCGGCCAGCAGGGCGAGCTTGTCCGCCGTTCCGAAGAGGCCAACAGCCCAGTCCTTGACAGCCGGCGGGACCGCATCGATGACGGCGCCGCCAAGGGCTGTCACCGTTGACAGTGAGGGACTGATGAAGCCCGCAACGAGTTCACTGGCGATGACTCCCGTGCCTGCTGCCACCGCTCCCGCAACCGCTGCCCACAGGCGCCAGTGCCCGCCTGGCTCATGGGACCCGTTCACCCTTCCAGCATAGATTCGCCGGCGTTTTCCGGCACCGGTGTCCTCCCCGCTGTCCTCCCGCGGTCTGCCGCATTTTGCGGCCCTGCGGCCCCGCGCCAGTCACCAGGCGGGACGGATGTGATCGGCGGCCCGCGGTGGCGTAGCCTGAATTCATGAGTGTTCAGCTTGGCATCCCGCAGTTCCGTGAAGGAGGCGCACCCGTTACCGGTTCGCAGCCCCTCCCGGCTGCCGGTCCGGCCGGGGTTCCCGCCCGCCCGGCTGACGCGCCTGCTGGCCTCGCGGACCGGTACGGACGCCGGGCCACGGATATGCGGCTTTCGCTCACGGACAAGTGCAACCTGCGCTGCACCTACTGCATGCCCGCCGAGGGGCTGGAGTGGCTCGCCAAGCAGGCGGTCATGACGGCCGAGGAAATCGTCCGGATTGTGGGCGTCGGCGTGAACCTGCTGGGCGTGCGCGAACTGCGCCTGACGGGCGGCGAGCCGCTGGTGCGGGCCGACCTGGTCGACATCATTGGCGCACTGCGGCAGGCACAACCCGAACTCCCGATCTCCATGACGACGAACGGCGTGGGGCTGGACCGGAAGGCTGCCGCCCTCAAGGCCGCCGGCCTGACGCGCATCAACGTCTCCCTGGATTCGCTGCATGAGGAGACCTTTGCCAAGCTGACCCGCCGCCCGTTCCTGGACCGGGTGCTCGCCGGGGTGGATGCCGCCTGGGCTGCCGGCCTGGGCCCCGTGAAGCTCAACGCCGTCCTGATGCGGGGCATCAATGACACGGAATCGCCGTCCCTCCTGGCCTGGGCGCTGGAGCGCGGCTACGAACTACGCTTCATCGAGCAGATGCCGCTGGACGCCGACCACGGCTGGACCCGCCGGAACATGATCACCGCGGCCGAGATCCGCGAACTCCTCTCGCAGGAGTTCGTGCTGAGCCCGGATCCGCGTGCCCGCGACGGCGCACCGGCGGAACGCTTTGAAGTACGACGCCGGACGGCCGGTTCCGCTGCTCCTGCCGGTTCCGCTGTGCCGGCCGGTGATTCAAACAGCCCGGTGCTGGGAACCGTGGGGATCATCGCCTCGGTCACCGAACCGTTCTGCTCCGACTGCCGGCGGACCCGCATCACGGCCGAAGGCAAGATCATGAGCTGCCTCTTCTCCCGCGAGGAGTTCGACCTGCTCGGCCTGCTGCGGCAGGGCGCCAGCGACCAGCAGCTCGCCGAACGCTGGCAGGATGCCATGTGGCTGAAGCCCAAGGCCCACGGCATGGACCACGTGGGACTGGACGCTCCGGACTTCGTCCAGCCGGACCGCAGCATGAGCGCCATCGGAGGCTAATCCTTGAACGTAAGATACTTCGCTGCCGCACGCGCCGCGGCAGGCGTGGATGAAGAGCGCTTCGAACTCCCGGCCGGATCCACGGTGGAGTCCCTGCTGGCCGCAGTACTCGACGTCGAACGCCCGGAACCTCCGGCCGGTACGCCGTCGCTGGAGAGGATCCTGGCCCGCAGCAGCTTCCTGCTGAACGAGGTGGCCGTCCGTGACCGGGCCACCGTGCTGGCCCACGGCGACGTGGTGGACGTTCTGCCGCCTTTCGCCGGCGGCTAACCCCACCGGGCCGCCCCCAACCCTCCCTCGCGTTTCGTCACCTTGAGACCAACGCTTCCTCACGTTTTAAACTGCTCCCCACAAGTCGGAACTGAATATCCCAGTCCAACTTCCGGCGAGCAGTTCAGGACGTGAGGAAGCGTCTGGGAAAACCCGACAGGATCTGAGAGAGCGTGCGGTCTGGCGTCTAGGCCTCGGAGTGGGTGGTACCGGCAGGTGCCGGGGCCTACCATGGCACTACCTCGCCGTTCATGCGCGGATGGGCCGCGCCGGGAATCAGGCCGAGGCAGGTCAAAGGAGACCGGAAATGTTCGCCCTGCAGATTGAACACGCCGTCAAGGACTTCGACATGTGGAAGGCGGTCTTTGACCGTGACCCCGCGGACCGGGCAGGCTCCGGCGTCGTGGCTTACCGGATCGGCCGCCCCGTTGAGGACGAGAAGTACATTGTGGTGGAACTCGACTTCGAGCGCCGCGACCAGGCTGAGGCGTTCCTGGCCAAGCTGCGTTCAAGTGTGTGGAACTCCCCCGACGTCGCGCCTGCACTTGCGGGTTCCCCGCAGACCCGGGTCATCGAGCTGGTGCGCTGAGCGCTCCGCCGGGTGCGGAGCTGGCTCAGGCGCGGCGGCAGACGGAGGTCATGAACGGCTGGAAGTCCTGGTCTTCCCCCAGGCGCAGCTCGGCCGTGTGGATCAGCACGTCCCCGTCAACGCGGAACGTGTGCCGGGCGGTGCCGCGGTCGCTGTGCCGCTCCACGGTGAGCATCGAGTTGTGCCACATACCGCGGGCCGGAGCTGCCGGCGGCCGGCCCATGCTGTCGACGTAGTACCAGAGTGTTTCGTCGTGGTCGGGGTCCACAGTGAACACCCCGTGGCCCTCGAAGTGCGAGCCGTCGGCTTCGGTGTGGCGGTAGGACTGGACGACGGCGAACCCTCCTGCAGCGCGGGTGAAGGTCACCTCAGCGGCGGCGGTGCGTGCCGGACCCCACGGGGACGCTGCCAGCTCAGTGGTTCCCAGCCATCGCCCGACGAAGATCTCCAGTGCCTCGTGCGCGGTGCCCGGTTGGGACGCGGGGCCCGGCTGCGGCTGGTCCATGAATCCTCCGTAAGTCAGAGCCCGAAGGTTTCCGATTCCTCGAAGGGACCGACTACCGTCACGGTCCGGGGTGCCGCGGCCAGTTCACTGGCCAGCTCCTGGACCTGCTCCGCCGTCACGGCCTTGATGAGCCGCAGGGTCTCGTCGATGTCCTGGTATTCGCCCGAGACCAGTTCGGCCCGGCCCAGCCTGGACATGCGGGAGCCGGTGTCCTCCAGTGCCAGGACGATCCCGCCGCAGAGCTGTCCCACCGCCTTGCGAAGCTCGTCTTCGGAAATGCCGCCGGCGGCGAGGTTGTCGAGTTCGGCGCCGAGGAGTTCCAGGACCTGGCGGACCTTGGTGGGCGTGCAGCCGGCGTACATGCCGAAGTAGCCGGCATCCGCGTAGGACGAGGCGAAGGAGTAGGTGGAGTAGACGAGGCCGCGCTTCTCGCGGATCTCCTGGAACAGCCGCGACGACATCCCGCCGCCGAGCACTGCGTTCAGCACACTCATGACGTAGCGGCGTTCATCAGTAGCCACGATGGTGGGGCAGCCCATGATGATGTTGGCCTGTTCCACCGGGCGGGTGACCACATGCAGCCCCGCGGTTCCGGTGATCCGGGCGCGCTCAGTGGAGCGCCGTTCCACGGGAGCCGCCCCGGGCTCAAGCGACCAGCCAGCGGAGTGGAGGGCATCCACCACGAGCCGGCAGACGACGTCGTGCTCCAGGCCGCCGGCGGCGGTGATCACCAGCTCGTCCGGGCGGTAGTAGCGGCGGTAGTGGTCCCAGACGGAGTCGCGTGCGACGGCGCGGATCGCCTCCGGAGTGCCGCCGATGGGGCGGCCGAGCGGATGCGTGCCGAGCACCGCGGCGACGAAGTGTTCGTGGGCGACGTCCGTGGGGTCGTCGCTGTCCATGGCGATTTCCTCGAGGATGACGTCCCGCTCCTGCTCCATCTCCGAAGGGTCCAGCACGGCGCCGGTGATCATGTCGGCGATGACGTCGATGGCCATGGGCAGGTCTGTGTCCAGCACGCGCGCGAAGTAGCAGGTGCTTTCCTTCGCGGTGGCGGCGTTGGATTCGCCGCCTACCTCGTCAAAGGCGGAAGCGATCTCCAGGGCGGTCCGCCTCTTGGTGCCCTTGAAAAGCAGATGCTCAAGAAAGTGCGTCGAGCCGTGCTGCCCTGGGGCCTCGTCGCGGGAACCGACTCCCACCCAGAACCCGATGGTGGCTGAACGCTGCCCCGGCATGGCCTCAGTCAGGACGCGCACCCCGCCGGGGAGCACCGAGCGGCGGACTTCCGAACCGCCGTCGGCTCCGTGGATCAGGGTGTCGCCGGGGTGGTTCTGCTCCAGCGGCAGGGGTACGACAGTCATCAAGGCCTTTCGGGAAGCGGAGCCAAATCTGCCTGCAATCGTACCAGCGGGCCCCGCCGTCGGCGTGGCTCTGAGGTGGGCTGTTTTGCCGCCGCAAGCGGGGTTGGGAGCGGGTTAAAGGGGGCGGGGCCGGTGGTACAACCAACGGCCCCGCCTGAATCGGTTCCGGCAGCATGCAGCTGCCGGAGTCCGGAACTACTCGGAGGCGTCCGAGCCTTCTGCCGGAGCCGAAGCGGAAACGCGGTCGGCTTCGCCGGCGCCTTCCTCTTCAGCAACCACGGGCGACAGGGACAGCTTTCCGCGGTCGTCGATCTTGGTGATCTCGACCTGGATCTTCTGGCCCACGGAGACGACGTCTTCCACGTTGTCCACGCGCTTGCCGCCGGCGATCTTGCGCAGCTCGGAGATGTGCAGCAGGCCGTCCTTGCCCGGGGTCAGGGACACGAACGCGCCGAAGGTGGTGGTCTTGACGACCGTGCCCAGGTAGCGTTCGCCGACCTCAGGAACCTGCGGGTTGGCGATGGCGTTGATCGCGGACCGTGCTGCGTCGGCAGACGGGCCGTCGGTGGCGCCGATGTAGACGGTGCCGTCGTCCTCAATGGAGATGTCGGCGCCGGTGTCTTCCTGGATCTGGTTGATCATCTTGCCCTTGGGGCCGATGACCTCACCGATCTTATCCACGGGGATCTTGACGGCGATGACGCGCGGAGCGAACTCGGAGAGCTCATCCGGGGTGTCGATCGCGGCGTTGATGACCTCGAGGATGTGCAGTCGGGCCTCGCGGGCCTGCTTCAGCGCTGCTGCCAGCACGGAAGCCGGGATGCCGTCGAGCTTGGTGTCCAGCTGGATCGCCGTGACGAACTCGGAGGTACCGGCCACCTTGAAGTCCATGTCACCGAAGGCATCTTCGGCGCCGAGGATGTCGGTCAGAGCGGCGTAGCGGGTCTGGCCGTCCACCTGGTCGGAGACCAGGCCCATGGCGATGCCGGCAACAGCGGCCTTCAGCGGAACACCGGCGTTGAGCATGGACAGCGTCGAGGCGCAGACCGAGCCCATGGAGGTGGAGCCGTTGGAGCCGAGGGCTTCGGACACCTGGCGGATGGCGTACGGGAACTCCTCGCGGGACGGCAGCACCGGAACGAGCGCGCGCTCGGCCAGGGCACCGTGGCCGATTTCGCGGCGCTTCGGGGAACCGACGCGGCCGGTCTCACCGGTGGAGTACGGCGGGAAGTTGTAGTTGTGCATGTAGCGCTTGCGCGTTACCGGCGACAGCGAGTCGATCTGCTGTTCCATCTTGAGCATGTTCAGCGTGGTGACGCCCATGATCTGGGTTTCGCCACGTTCGAAGATGGCCGAACCGTGCACGCGGGGCAGAACCTCGACCTCGGCGGTGAGCTGGCGGATGTCCGTCAGGCCACGGCCGTCGATGCGGATCTGGTCCTTGAGGATGCGCTGGCGGACCACGTGCTTGGTCACCGAGCGGAAGGCTGCGGACAGCTCCTTCTCGCGGCCTTCGAACTGCCCGGCGAGGGAGGCAACAACCTCGTCCTTCAGCTCGTCAGCGGCGTTGTCGCGCTCCTGCTTGTCGGCGATCTGGAAGACAGTGGTGAGCTTCTCGGTGGCGGCGGCCTCGACGGCGGCGTAGACGTCGTCCTGGTAGTCCAGGAAGACAGGGAACTCGACCGTGGGCTTGGCGGCGCGGGCAGCCAGATCCTGCTGGGCTTCGCAAAGAGCCTTGATGAACGGCTTGGCAGCCTCCAGGCCCTCGGAAACGACCTCTTCGGTGGGGGCGGTGGCGCCCTGTTCCTTGATGAGGTTCCAGGAGTTGTCCGTGGCTTCGGCCTCAACCATCATGATGGCGACGTCGTCACCGGCAACGCGGCCGGCAACCACCATGTTGAACACGGAGTTCTCAAGCTGGGAGTGCTTCGGGAAGGCCACCCACTGCGAACCCTGCTCGTCGGCGACGAGGGCGACGCGGACGCCACCGATCGGGCCGGAGAACGGCAGGCCGGAGAGCTGGGTGGACATGGAGGAGGCGTTGATGGCCACGACGTCGTAAAGCTCGTCCGGGTTGATCGCCAGGACGGTGACGACGATCTGGACCTCGTTGCGCAGGCCCTTGACGAACGCGGGGCGCAGCGGGCGGTCCATCAGGCGGCAGGCCAGGATGGCTTCGGTGGAAGGGCGGCCTTCCCGGCGGAAGAACGAGCCCGGGATGCGGCCTGCGGCGTACATGCGCTCTTCGACGTCCACCGTCAGGGGGAAGAAGTCAAAGCCTTCACGCGGGTGCTTGCCGGCGGTGGTGGCGGAGAGCAGCGCGGTGTCCTCGTCGATGTACACCATGGCTGCGCCGGCTGCCTGCTTGGCAAGACGGCCGGTTTCAAAGCGGATTACCCGCTTGCCGAAGCGGCCATTGTCAATGACTGCTTCTGAGAACTGGATTTCGGGACCCTCCAAGAGAGTCACCCCCGTTTCTTTTGTAACGGAAGTCCAGCCGCATCAACCCAGTCCAGCATCTGTCTACTGGCCCTGCACCCGGTCATCGATCGAGACCCACGGGCCGGCTTCAATCAGCGAAGCTTCCCGGGGATCACTACCGAGGACCGCGAATGCGTGATGCGGTTGATCCTCCTGTTTAGTTTTTATGTACTGAAGAGGCGGCCCGTTCCGGGAGGAAAGGGCCGCCCCACACAAGACTAGCGGCGCAGGCCGAGACGCTCGATGAGCGAACGGTAGCGGGCGATGTCGGTGTTCTTCAGGTAGGTCAGCATGCGCTTGCGGCGACCAACCATGGCCAGCAGACCGCGCTGGGTGTGGAAGTCGTGCTTGTGCTCCTTCATGTGCTCAGTCAGATCCTTGATCCGCTGAGTCAGAACCGCAATCTGGACCTCCGGCGAACCGGTGTCGCCCTCGGACGTTGCGTATTCCTTGATGATGGACTGCTTTACGGCGGCGTCAAGTGCCACAATAACTCCTAGAGATGTGCCGTGAGGCCCGAGTCAGAAAATCACTGCCGGGGGTGCCGGAGCGGACTTCCACAGAAGATTCCGCATAAGACAGGACCCAGCAACCACGGACTGCAGCCGGATCCACCGCTTAGTTTACCGGCCGTATTGCAATCTTGTCGAAACGGCCACGGGGCGTCTCAGGCCTCAGGGAGCAGGTCCCGGATGGCCGCCATGCCACGGTGGAGCTCGGCAAAACCGGTGCTCAGCGGCGAAAGTCCGATCCTGATGCCCTGCGGCGCCCGGAAGTCCGGAATGACATCGCGCTCCCACAGCGCCGCGGTCACCTCACGGAAAGCGGGGTGGTCAACGGTGATGTGGCCTCCGCGGCGCTCCGGATCCCGCGGCGTGGCCAGCCGCACCCCGGCCGGCGCCAGCCAGGCGTCGTGCAGCTCCAGCGCGTAGGCAGTGAGCTGCCGCGACTTTTCCCGGATGGCGGCCATGCCGGCCTCTTCAATCAGGTCCAGGGTGCCGCGCATGGCGATCATTCCGAAGATGGCCGGTGTGCCGCTCAGGAAACCCCGGATACCGGCGGCCGGTTCATAGCCGGGTCCCATCTCGAACGCGTCCTTCCGGCCCATCCATCCCCAGATGGGCTGCGCCAGTCCGGGCAGGTGCCGGTCATTGACATAGGCGAAGGCGGGCGATCCCGGTCCCCCGTTCAGGTATTTGTAGGTGCAGCCCGCGGCAAAGTCCACGTCCCAGGCGTCCAGCTGCAGCTCCACGGACCCGGCAGAATGGCACAGGTCCCAGACCACCAGCCCGCCGGCGTCGTGCACGGCCGCCGTGATGGCGGGCAGGTCCGCGAGGTAGCCCGAGCGGTAGGCCACGTGGCTCAGGAGAACGACGGCGGTGGCCGGCCCCACAGCCTCCCTCACCTGTTCGAGGTGGACCCCTGAGGCGGGATCCGCCTCGATCCAGCGCAGGGTCAGGCCCTCCTCCTTGGCGATGCCCTCGACGAGGTACCGGTCGGTGGGAAAGTTGTCCGTGTCTACCACGATCTCCGTCCGCGCCGGATCTCCGACGGCGGCCAGGGCCGCCCGGATCAGCTTGTACAGGACCACGGTGGTGGAGTCGGCGATGATGGTCTGGCCCGCCGCGGCGCCGAGCACCGCCCGCCCCAGCTGGTCGCCGATGACCTGGGGCAGTTCCAGCCATTCCTCATCCCAGCCCCTGATCAGGCGCCCGCCCCAGCCCTCCTCGATGAAGGCGGATATGTCTCCGGCGGTCCGTTTGAGCGGCCGGCCCAGGGAGTTGCCGTCAAGGTAGGACAGCTCGGTCTCCGCGCCGACGAACAGGTCCCGGTAACGGGCCAGCGGGTCGGCGGCATCAAGGCGGGCGGCTTTTTGCAGCAGGGCGGTCCCTGCTTCGGTAGTCACTGTCCAATCTCCGTGCGCACGGCGAACAGCTCCGGGAAGAACGTCAGCTCGAGGGCCTTTTGCAGGAACGCGACTCCGGAGGAACCGCCTGTTCCGGTTTTCATGCCGATGGTGCGCTGCACGGTCCGCAGGTGGCGGAACCGCCACAGCTGGAAGTTGTCCTCCAGGTCAACCAGCTCCTCGCAGGCCTCGTAGGCGCCCCAGTTGGCGGCGGCGTTCTCATAGATGTGTTTGAAGAGGGGCACCAGGGCTGGCTCGAACTCGTGCGCTCGGGTCACATCCCTGTTCAGCACCTCCTCGGGAACATCGAAACCCTGGCGGTGCAGGTAGGCGATGAACTCGTCGTAGATGCTGGGCGCATGCAGCAATTCCGTCAACATGGCGTGGGCCTCGGGATCGGATTCGAAGACGGGCAGCATCTTCCTGTTCTTGTTGCCCAGCACGAACTCGACGGCGCGGTACTGGCTGGACTGGAATCCGGACGAATTGCCCAGGAAGCCGCGGAATTCCGCGTACTCGGTGGGTGTCAGCGTGGCCAGCACGGACCACTGTTCAGTGAGGGTCTTCTGGATGTGCTTGACCCGCGCGATGCCTTTCAGGGCCGACCCGAGGTCGTCTTCACGCAACCACTGGGAAGCGCTGCGGAGCTCGTGGAGCACCAGTTTCAGCCAGAGCTCGGTGGTCTGGTGCTGGATGATGAACAGCAGTTCGTCGTGGTGTTCCGGGACGCTGACGGGCTGCTGGGCGCTGAGCAGCGTGGGCAACTGGAGGTAGGACGCATAGCTCATCCGGGAGCTGAAGTCGCGCACAATCCCTTTGTCCAGTTTCCTGGTGTTCTTCTCTACCGTCACAGCGTCGCCTTCCTTGCCAATACTGTGTGCCGCGGGACCGCGTGGGGCGGGACTGCGGGGTGCGGGTCTGCGCCGTGCAGCCGGTCAGCGCTTGAACAGGATGTCGTGCGTCTGCAGGACGTCCTGGCGCATCTGCTCCACAAGGGCTTCAGGCCCACGGTACGCCACCATGCCGCGGAGCCTGGCGACGAACTCCACGACTACTGTCTGGTCATACAGATCGAAGTCCTCGATGCGTTCTTCGGGCCTGTCGATGACGTGCGCCTCCACCTGGCGGCTCACGCCGTCGAACGTGGGGTTGGAGCCAACGGAGATGGCGGCCGGCCAACGCGTTCCGGCCTCATCCACGAGCCAGCCGGCGTAGATGCCGTCGGCGGGAATCAGTCCGCTCGCATCGCTGGAGAGGTTGGCGGTGGGGAATCCCAGATCCCGGCCGCGCGCCGCGCCGTGGACCACCTCGCCCCGCATCCGGTGGGAGCGGCCCAGGACCGCGGCGGCGGTGCCGACGTCTCCCTCGCGCAATGCCTCGCGCACCCAGGTGGAGGAACAGCGGCGGTCCGTCCCGCCGTCGTCATGCAGCGGAAAACCCTCGGAGCCAAACTCGCTGATCACCAGCACTTCGAACCCGAACTTGTCCCCCAGTTCCTGCATCGTGTTCAGGTCGCCGGAGTTGCCCTTGCCGAAGCGGGTGTCGTGGCCGATGACGACGTGGCTCGCGTGGAGGCTGTCTACGAGGACCGAGCCAACGAACTCTTCGGGCGTCAGGCTGGCGAGTTCCAGGGAGTACTTCATGACCAGGATGGCGTCGAGGCCCAGTTCGCCCAGAGCCTGGAGTTTATCCTGCAGCCCCATGATCAACTCGGGCGCACTTTCCGGCCGGTGGACCACTGCCGGGTGGGGATCGAATGTCACGGCGACCGACTTGGCGTTGTTCAGCCGCGCCGTCCTGATGAGCTGGGACAGCACCTGCTGATGGCCGCGGTGGACGCCGTCGAAATTGCCGATAGTGACAACGGAAGGACCAAAGTCTTCGGGGACCTCGGTCGGATCATTCCAGATGTGGACCATCAACCTCGCCTTTTACTGCCTGCCAGAAATTGCTCCCGGCGCACTCCGGGCCGGAACTCTCTAAGGTTACCCGCAATCCCTGCCTGTCATGGACGGCAGGGGCGGACGGCCGGCGCGGACGGCGATGAGCGGCCGGGCGAACGGCAGTGCGGGCCTACCGCCCGCAAGTACGCCCGGTTAGGATGCAAAGGCACCCGCCCGGGCGCGTTGCCCTGGGCTTTCTCGAACATCAAGGCAGGAACGCCCGCTTGGATGAGCGGGCCGGAAGGAGCCATGCCATGAGCGACATCCAGGAGCTTTTGGGACAGATTCCTGTCCAGCAGATCGCCGACATGCTGGGGACAGACACAGCGTCCGCACAGGCCGCCGTCGAGGCAGCGGTGCCCACACTGCTAGCCGGAATGCAGAGCAACGTCCAGGCGCCGGACGGTGCAGCGGCGCTGGAGTCCCAGCTGGCCAGGCACCGGAACGGACTCGCTGATGGCGGCGTGGATCCGTCGCAGGTGGACACCCGGGACGGTGAAAAGATCGTTGGCCATGTCTTCGGCGGCCAGCAGGACCAGGTGGCGAACCGGCTGGCCGGAACGGCAAACCTCGGCGGAGTCGGCGGGGACCTTGTCCGCAGGCTGTTGCCGATCCTCGCCCCGATCGTCATGTCGTACCTGGCCAAGAAGGTCCTCGGCGGCGGCCAGGGTTCCGCCGGCCAGACATCCCCGGCTGGCGGAATTGACCTGGGGAGCATCTTCGGAGGAATCCTGAGCGGCGGCCTGGGCGGGCTGGGGTCCGGCGGACCCGGTCCTGGCGGACCGGGCGGCGGGCACGGTTCTGGCGGCCTTGGCGACATCCTGGGCGGTATTCTCGGTGGCGGTCCGCAGCCCCGGCAGTCCCCGGCGGCAGCACAGGGCGGGGAACCAGGCACGCTGCCCGCGCCGACGGGCCCGCGGACAGTGACGCCCGGTGAGCTGATCGAGGTGGACCTGCCCGACGAGAACCGCTAGCTTCGGGATATCAGCGGGACGGAATCACACAGCGGGAGCCGAGGGCCGCCGTCGATACAGCCAAATGAGGCCCAGGACGGGCAGGAACAGCGGAACGAAGGCATAGCCACGGCCAAAGGCGGACCACACGGTTTCGTGCGGGAACTGCACGGCGTCGAACAGGCTCAGCGCGCCCACGATGATGACGCCGACCAGTTCCACCAGGACGGCGACCAAGGAAACCTTGAACCACGTGCGGCCAGCCTTTGCCAGCGACACGGTGGCCACGACGTAGACCACGGCGGCGAAGGCGGACAGCAGATAGGCCAGCGGGGCCTCGGAGAACTTGGTGAGGATCTGGTAGCCGGCCCGTGCGGTGGCTGAGATGGCAAAGATGGCGTAGACGGCGATGAGGAGCCGGCCGGGACCGGTGTTCCTCGTGTTGCCGGGGCGCTGGCCGGTGTGTTCGGACGTTTCAGTCACTTTGCGTGCTTCTTCCACTTCAGTACCAGATCTGATTCATGCGGGCGGCCATGACGAGGGCGGTAACTCCGACGGCGGCCAGGACAAAGTTGCTCCAGCGGGTCCGTTCCAGAATGGACCAGTACACGGCGGCAACGGGCAGCAGGAGGGCGGTGCCCAAATAGCCCCAAAATTCCCAGGCCTCCCCGGCGATCTGCTCCCCCGCGATGACCCGCACGATGGAGCCCACGAGATAGATCAGCAGGGCCAGTTCGACGGCGGCCACCGAGAGGATAGTGATGTCGTTCGGGGCCTTCTTCATGATGCCTGCCGCCACGCAGATGATGGTGGACAGCAAGCCAACGCCCAGGATGATGTAGAAAAAGGCGTCCAACGCTAGGCCCGCCCGCCGCTGTCGGCACGCGAACCGTTAGGGACGCCGGCCCCTGCGTCGGAACTGCTGGAGGCGCCGGAACTGTTGGAGACGCCGGGTCCCGTTCCCGGGGCGAAGACCAGCACAGGTTTGGCGAAGCTTCCGCTGTCCGCGAGTAGCGCCACCAGCGAACCGTCCGGCGCGAACGCGGCCGCGGGCTTCTCCGCCGTCGCCGCCCCCGGTGTGCCGGCAGCGGCGCCGGCCGCGATGCGCCGGCCGAAGGAAATCTCCGTGGTTTCGTCTGCACTGAGCTCGCGGTTGGGCATCAACGCCCTGGCCGCCTGGGACATTTCCAGGACTTCGAGGTCTTCGGCGAGCTGCTCGAGGGTGCGGGCCTGGTCCAGCGAGTATGGGCCCACATTGGTCCGGCGCAGCGCAGTCAGGTGGCCACCGACGCCGAGCGAATTTCCAAGGTCCCGTGCCAGGGCACGGATGTATGTGCCCGACGAGCATTCAACCGTCACGTCGATGTCCACCACATCCGTGTCGTGCCCTGCGGCGTGGTCCCGGCGGATTTCGTGAATGTCGAAGCGGTGGATGGTGACCGGCCGGGCAGCCAGCTGGACGTCTTCCCCGGAACGGACACGGGCATAGGAGCGCTCACCGTTGACCTTGATGGCACTGACGCTGCTGGGAACCTGCTGGATCTCCCCCGTCAGGGAGTCCACTCCGGAGCGGATGGCGTCCTCGGTCAGGGACGCTGCGCTGGTCCGGCTCACCACTTCGCCTTCGGCGTCATCGGTAATGGTGGATTCCCCCAGCCGGATGGTGGCCGTATAGGTCTTGGACGTGCCCACGATGTACGTCAGCAGCCGGGTGGCCTTGTTGATGCCGAGGACCAGCACGCCGGTGGCCATCGGATCCAGTGTGCCCGCGTGGCCCACTTTCCGGGTGCCGGCGATCCGCCGCATCCGTCCAACCACATCGTGGCTGGTCCATCCCTGCGGCTTGTCCACTATTACCAGTCCAGAAAGCACGCCTATCAGTATATCGGCGACGGGGAGGGGCCCTGGGCGGCGGCGTCATCGGAGCCGCCGCTGCGTCCGGCATAGGATGGCAGTCATGCCCGAGCTTTCCGCCCACATACGCGACGTCCCCGTAAACCAGATCCGCGAGATCACCGAGGCCGCGTGGCGCACCCCCGGTGCGCTGATCCTCAGCATCGGGGAGCCCGGGTTCCCGCTCCCCCGCCACGTGCTGGATGCCGGAATCGCCTGCCTTGACCGCGACGAGACCAACTACACTCCCAACGCCGGCTTTCCGGCGCTCCGCGAGGCTTTCGCCGCTAGGTTCCGCGAATTGTCGGGCGCAGACATAGGAGCGGACCGTGTTTACGTGGTTGATGGCGCACAGCAAGGCCTGCACTTTGCCATGAGCCTGCTTCTGGCTCCCGGTGACGAGATCCTGATTCCCAATCCCGGCTATCCCACGTTTGCCATGACCAGCCGGCTGCTGCATGCCGTGCCCGTGCAGTATCCCCTGTATCCCGCCCACGATTTCCAGCCGCGCATCGCGGACATCGAGGCGCTCATCACGGACCGGACACGCGTGCTCGTGCTCAACTCGCCGTCGAACCCCCTGGGCGCAGTCCTCCGGGAGGACCTGACCCGGGAACTGGTGGAGCTGGCCCGCCGGCACGACCTGTGGATCATCTCGGACGAGTGCTACGAGGCCTTCACCTACGACGTTCCGCACGTGAGTCCTGCCCGGTTCGACAGCACCGTTCCCGGCGAGGCCCGCGTCTTCACATCGCTGACGCTTTCCAAGACCTATGGGCTCACCGGGCTGCGCATCGGCGCCCTGGTCTGCCCGCCCGGTCTGGAGCAGCGCATGAACAACGTCATGGAGGCCATCGTCTCCTGCGTGGCATCGCCGTCCCAGTACGCGGCGCTCGCCGCCCTGACCGGCCCCCAGGACTACGTGTCGCAGGCCCACGCGCACTACCGCGCCAACCGTGACGCCGCATCCGCTGTGCTGGCAGAGAAGGGCATTCCATTTCTCAATGCCCAGGGCGCGTTCTACCTCTGGGCGGATGTCTCGCACGTGAGCGGCGGAAACGTCAGGGCCTGGGTGAAGCAGTTCCTCGCCGAGGCCCGTGTCTCTTTTGCTCCCGGAACTGCTTTTGGTTCCATCGGCGAGGGCTGGATCCGCATAGCCCTGTGCGGGGATCAACGCGAATTGGTCGAGGGCGTGGGTCGGTTACCCCGCAGGCATCCGGCTCCGTAGAGGGTCTCTAGTTTGCTTTGGTTTTAGTAGTCGGCAGCGGGTTTAGTAGTTGGTCCGTTCGGCGTTGTTGCGCCACGCGTCGAATGGGCTGCCCGACGTCGGAACCGGAGTGTGGCTGACCGGCAGCAATTCCGGCCGGGAGCCATCGAAGTACTCATAGAAGACCGCGTCGTCAAAACCCGCCGCTGCTGCACCGTGCCTGTCGGCCGCGAAGTACACCCGGTCAATCCGCGCCCAGAGGGCGGCCGCGAGGCACAGCGGGCATGGCTCGCAGCTGGCGTAAAGGACTGCGCCACTCAGGTCGAAATTCTTCGTCTCAGCAGCGGCAGTTCGGATTGCCACCACCTCAGCATGGGCGGTGGGGTCGTTGTCCCGTGTGACGCGGTTGACTCCTTCGTGGACGGTGCCGTCGGCCGTGACCACCAGTGCGCCGAAGGGTCCGCCGCCGGCCGCGACGTTCCGTTCAGCCAGGGCCACCGCCTCGGTCAGGTAGCCGGTCACGTCTGCAGCTGATGGGTAGGCGCGCATGGTCTGATCATAGCCAGCCCGACGGGTGTGGCGGGACAGGTTTGGCCCCCGCATTCCGGGAGCCGGTGGGCAGTAGCTCACCGCCAGCCTGATTGTGAGGACAACGGATCCCTTGCATCTTCTCGCCGGCGCCCTTCAGTCCCGGTGGGGTCGTGATCTGAAGTATTGGTTGCGGCGGGGTTTTCGCCCCGGGTCCAGTTCTGGTGGTGGTTTGAACCAGGGCACCTGGTTGGTGACCTCGATGGTCCAGTTTTCCTTATGGATCAGGTGGTGGTGATAGCTGCAGAGGAGGACGCCGTTGCCGGTGCTGGTGGGTCCGCCGCGTGACCAGTAGGTGATGTGGTGGGCTTCGCACCAGGGTGCGGGCATGGTGCATTGCGGGAACGCGCAGCCTTGGTCGCGGGCGGTGATGGCTTTGCGGATGTGGGGCGGGAAGATCCGTGAGGCGCGGCCGACGTCCAGGATGCGGCCGCCGGTGCCGAGGACGACGGGGATGAGGTCGGCGTCGCAGGCGATTTTGCGGATCGTGGCCGGGTTCACCGGCCCGCTGAACGCGAACAGGGCTGTGCCGTCGCCGGTTCGGGCGGCGTTGATCGGGCCGGCGGAGGCTGGCTGCAGATCCTGAGCGCCTTGGGCCCACTGTGTGTCCAGCGCTCCTTGGAGACTGGCGGTGCTGGGCTGGCCCAGCCATTGCTCGACTCTGGCGAGCAGGTCGCGGTAGTCGATGGTGACCAGGATCTGGGGTCGGTGGCCGCCGTTGGCGGGCAGGGCGTCGGTGGTGAGGGCGGTTTGGCAGGCGCCGACGAGCCCGTCGAGGCGTTTCTGTCCCTGCGACCGGTGATCCAGGTCGATTTCCGGTACACCCGGGCTGTCCCACCGGGCAAGGACAGCATCAGGATCCGCCGCCCCGCTGGTCCCGCCGCCGGCGCCGTGGTCGCCGGTCCCGCCGCCGGCGCCGTGGTCGCCGGTCCCGCCGCCGGCGCCGTGGCTGCCATTCCCGTCATCGCCGTCGCTGCCATTCCCGTCCGTGTTGGGCGTGGTGGTGCGGGGGTTGGTGGCGGTGTTCATGGCGGTGGTGAGGGTTTCGAACTGTTCGGGGGTGGCGAAGATTTCCAGGTGGTGCAGGCCGTGTTTGGGGCGGCGGATGAAGGCGCCCTGGATCTGGCGGAGCGCGGGTTCGGAGGGTTCGGGGCCGTCCTGGTCGATCGCCTCGGCCCAGTGCCGGGCGACGCGCGTGACGAAGTCGGCGTCATTGTCGATCGCCGTTTGAGTGAGTTCGTGTTCCATCGCGGCGGTGCGGGCGGGGGTGGTGAAGTGCCGGGCCTGGTCCAGGGCGAGGGTGATCGTGGTCGCGGCGCGGGAGCTGACCTGGGCGGTGCTGACCGCCGTCGCGAGTTCCCCGTAGCGGGGCGGTAGCTGTTGGCCGCCGAATCCTGCCCTGGGCAGGATGGAGTCGGCCAGGGTGAGGCGGCGGCGGGCCTCGCAGGCGCTGATGCCCAGCCTGGTCCGAAGGAAATCCACGGTATTCCGGGAACCATCAGCATTGGGGTCCGCATCCGGGACGGGAACGGCGTCGGGGACCAGGGGTGCCGCGGCGGCGGTGAGGGCCGCGGTGCGGGACCTCTCCACGGCACCGGCGGCGACTACCTGCAGATGCTCCACCCTCCGGGAGAGCCGCTCAACCCGGTCCGCGAAATCAGCAGACCGGCCAAAGCTCCACAAGGCGGTGTCCTCGGCCGTGATCGCTTCCGACTCCAGCACAGCAAAGGCGTGATCAACCGCATCCATTCCGGCCGGGACGCTTTGAAGGGCGGTCGCACCCACGGAAGCAAACCCACCGGCACCGGGCCCTACGGCCCGGTTCCCGGTGAATCCCCCAACGGCTTCCATAAACCCATTCTGATCCGGGGGTCTGACAGTATTAGCTGCACCGTCCCCGCCCAGCCGGCCACCGCCGTCATTCCCCGAGACAGAACCCAACCCACCGGCACCGGGCCCTACGGCCCGGTTCCCGGTGAATCCCCCAATGGCTTCCATAGACCTATTCTGCTCAGGGGGTCTGACATTATTAGTCCCCGCATTGGTGACGTCCCCGCCCAGCCGGCCACCGCCGTCGTTCCCGGAGATGGAAGCCAGCCCACCGGCACCGGGCGGCCCGGTTCCCGGTGAATCCCCCGATGGCTTCCATAGACCAAGTGTGAGCCGGGGGTCTGACGTTAATGGTCTGACATTCTTCCCCGCCGGCGCCCATGGCTCCCATAAGTCCTTGGTAAGAGCACTTGGAGAGCATCGGCCCATCGACAGGCTCCGAAGGCGGGCCTAGAATACGCGCGTCGGGGGACCCGATTTTCGGACCACATATCGGTCTCAATGTTCTGGATGCGCACCATCGACATTGGAGACGGTATGGAAAAGCAACGAGCATTTTTGGCGGCGGTCGCGGCTGCCGCACTCCTGTTGTCGGCGTCCCCGGCGGGCCATGCAGCCCCGGCCGGCGACGCGAAAGGGAGCCAGCCCGCACCGGTTGTGCTTGCGAAAGGCCTCTTGAGTCCGCTCCACCTCAGCGACGGCCAGGACGGTTCCGTGCTGGTCAGCGAGGAATTCGCGGGGCGGCTGACCAAAATCGCCCGGGACGGCAGCAAGTCGGTGGTCTACCGGGATGCAGCCTGGGATGTGGCTGGCACCGACCGCCGCGGCCGGACCATCTACATCGCCGAGAGCCAGGGCGCCGGCCCCATGGATCCGAGGCCCTTGGCCGGACACATCAGGAGCATTGACGCCGACGGCAAGCAACGTACCTTCGGCGACCTGGCCGCCCTTGAGACGAAGCACAACGCCGACGGCGGCACCAGCTTCGGCTTCAAGAATCTCCCTGCCGCCTGCGCTGCAAAACTGCCGAAGGACGTGCCCATCTCCTACAAGGGCCAGATCGATTCGCATCCCTATGGAATCGACGTCTATGGCAGCACCATCTACGTTGCCGACGCCGGAGCCAACAGCATCGTTTCGGTCGACGTGAAGTCAGGTGAGGCTGAGACGGTTGCCGTGCTGCCGGCCCGGCCGCACACCTTCACCGCCGCGGAGGCTGCGGCCCTCAAACTTCCGGGCTGCATCGTCGGGCACACCTACCGGTTCGAGCCGGTACCAACCGATGTTAAGCGCGGACCGGACGGCTGGCTGTATGTCTCCGTGCTGCCCGGCGGTCCGGAGGACCCGGCACTGGGAGCCCGCGGAGCTGTGTACAAGATCAATCCGGACAACGGCCGCGTCAAGCTGTTTGCCGACGACGTCATGTCACCGACCGGCGTGGACATGGACGACGACGGGCACGTGTATGTCGCGTCCCTGTTCGGCAAGGGCGTGCTGAGGCTGTCTGCCCATTCCGGCAAGCAGACGGTGGTGCTTCCGGGTGTGCTCACGGCCGACGTCGACATCAGGGGCGAAACCGTCTATGCCACGGTCAATTCCCTGCCGACTCCGAATGCGGCACCGGACGGCCGCGTCGTGAAGATGCCGCTGGACGACTGATAGAGGAGAAGTTAAAAGCAAAGGCGCGGCAGGACCGTAAAGATCCTGCCGCGCCCTGGGCTCTGCCTGATGGCGCAGGTTCTGCCCTGCAGACCGGGAAGGCTAGCGGTTCCGGTCCTCATCGATTGAGTCGCCGTCCACCAGATCGAGGTCCTCTTCGTCGAAGTCGTCTTCGTCGATTTCCACGTCCGGCTGGACGTCGCTCTTGTACGGGTCGGCCTCGCCCGCATGCTTGGCGTTCCGTGCCAGTTCGGCCACCTCGGCGTCGCGCTGCTTCGCCGTGCGGAGCAGCTCCTCGAGGTTGGACGCATTCACGGGGATCTGGTCCGCCACGAACTCAAGCGTGGGGGTCAGCCGGGCAGTGATGTTCCGGCCAACTTCCTGCCGAAGCACGCCCTTGGCCTTCTCCAGCCCCTTGGCGGCATCAGCCTGCACGGCCTGGTCGCCGAACACGGTGTAGTACACGGTCGCATGCTGCAGGTCGTTGGTCACCCGGGCGTCGGTAACGGTAATCCCCTCAAGCCGGGGATCCTTCACCTTCCGGCCCAAAGCCTCAGCAACAACAACCTTAATCCGCTGCGCCATCTTGGCAGCGCGTGCCGGATCAGCCATTTTTACTCCTAGAAAGATTTGAGGGTACGACGGCGGCACAATAGCTGCGTCGACCGTAGCAGTTATCTGCCACGCACCTGAGGCGAGTCTACGACGCACCCGTTGGATTTTTTGCGGCGGCGTGGGAGGGCATCCAAGGTGGCAGCAGAGGGCCCCGATGCGGGCTTGCGAGCATTGGAAGGCTGACTCCGCTGCCGAAGCTGGGTGACCGACGTCGTTAGACGTAGGCCACCCAGCGAAGGGGCGGGGCCGCCGGGAAAACCCAACGGCCCCGCACTTCGGAACGCTAAACCGCCTTAGACGCGCGGCTTCTCGCGCATCTCGAAGGTCTCGATGATGTCGCCTTCAACGATGTCGTTGTACGAGCCAAGTCCGATACCGCACTCGAAGTCCGTGCGGACCTCGGTGACGTCGTCCTTGAAGCGCTTGAGCGTCTCCACCGTGAGGTTGTCGCCGATGAGCTTGCCGCCGCGGCTGATGCGGGCCTTCGTGTTGCGTCGGATGGTACCGGTGCGAACGATGGAGCCTGCAATGTTGCCGAACTTGGAGGAACGGAACACTTCGCGGACTTCGGCCGTGCCAAGCTGGACCTCTTCGTACTCCGGCTTGAGCATGCCCTTGAGGGCCAGCTCAATGTCATCGATTGCGGAGTAGATGACGGAGTAGAAGCGCATGTCCACGCCTTCGCGGTCTGCCAGTTCGGCAACCCGCTCGGCAGGCTTGACGTTGAAGCCGATGATGACGGCGCTGTCGACGGTCGCCAGGTTGACGTCGTTCTGCGTGATCGCACCAACACCGCGGTGGATAACGCGGAGCTGGACGCCTTCGCCGACATCGATCTTGAGCAGCGCGTCTTCGAGGGCTTCCACGGCACCGGACACGTCACCCTTGAGGATGAGGTTGAGGGTGTCGATCTTGCCTTCGGCAACGGCCTGGTCGAAGTCTTCCAGGCTGATGCGCTTGCGGCGCTTGGCGAGCTGGGCGTTGCGCTCAGCGGCTTCACGCTTCTCGGCGATCTGGCGGGCGGTACGCTCGTCGGCGGTCACCAGGAAGGTGTCACCGGCGCGCGGCACGTTGGACAGGCCGAGGACCTGGACCGGGCGGGACGGCAGTGCCACGTCGAGTGCTTCGCCGTCCTCGTCGAACATGGCGCGGACGCGGCCGTGGGCCGTACCGGCCACGATCGTGTCGCCGACAGCGAGGGTACCGGACTGCACCAGGACGGTGGCCACGGAACCGCGGCCCTTGTCGAGGTTCGCTTCGATGGCGATACCGCGGGCGGCCTTGTCCGGGTTGGCCCGCAGGTCAAGCGCGGCGTCAGCGGTCAGCAGGACAGCGTCGATCAGCTCGTCGATGTTCAGGTTCTGGCGGGCAGAGACCTCAACGAACATGGTGTCGCCACCGTATTCTTCGGGAACCAGGCCGTACTCGGTGAGCTGGCCCTTGACCTTGTCCGGGTTCGCGCCTTCCTTGTCGATTTTGTTCACGGCCACGACGATCGGCACGTTGGCCGCCTGGGCGTGGTTGAGGGCTTCAACGGTCTGGGGCATCACGCCGTCGTCCGCTGCCACAACCAGGATGGCGATGTCCGTGACCTTCGCACCACGGGCACGCATGGCGGTGAACGCCTCGTGACCCGGGGTATCGATGAAGGTGATGTCGCGCAGCGCACCCTCATGCTCGTGGCTGATCTGGTAGGCACCGATGTGCTGCGTGATGCCGCCGTGCTCGCCGGCAACGACGTCAGAGTTACGGATGGCATCCAGCAGGCGCGTCTTACCGTGGTCAACGTGGCCCATGACGGTGACTACCGGAGGACGTGCCTCAAGCTCTTCGTCACCTTCGGCCTCGAGTTCGGCTTCGACGTCAATATCGAACGTGCTGAGCAGCTCGCGCTCCTCATCCTCCGGCGAAACAACCTGGAGCTTGTAGCCGAGTTCCTCGCCGAGGAGTGCAAAGGTGTCCTCGTCCAGCGACTGGGTTGCCGTTGCCATTTCACCGAGGTGGAAGAGCACGGTAACCAGCGCGGCGGGGTTCGCCTCGATCTTGTCAGCAAAGTCCGTGATGGACGAGCCACGGCGAAGCCGGATAACAGTGTTGCCGTCGCCGCGGGGTACGCTCACGCCACCCAGCGACGGTGCGCTCATCTGCTCAAGTTCCTGGCGCTTTGCGCGCTTCGACTTGCGCTGCTTGCCGCGGCCAGCGCCGCCCTTGCCGAACGCACCCTGGGTTCCACCGCGACCGCGGCCACCCTTGCCGAAGCCACCGCCGGCCGGAGCACCGCCGCCGCCACCGGGACCGCCGGTTCCGGGAGCGCCGGGACGGCCGGGGCCGCGTCCGCCGCCACCGGGACGTCCGGCACCTGCAGGTGCGGGACGCTCGGTGCGGTTAGGCATCATGCCAGGCGTGGGCCGGTTTCCGCCGGCACCCGGACGGGGACCGCCGGGGCGGGGTCCGCCTGCACCGGCTGCCGGACGCGGACCGGGCGTAGCGCCCGGACGCGGAGCACCGGGGCGGGGTCCGCCTGCACCGGCTGCCGGACGCGGACCGCCGGGACGGTCGGCGTCAGTGCGGCCGCCGCCGGGACGGGGCATGCCCTGGGACGTGGCAAACGGGTTGTTGCCCGGGCGCGGCGGACGTTCGCCGTCTCCTCCGCGGCCGCGGGGCATGCCCTGGGACGTGGCGAAGGGGTTGTTGCCGGGGCGGGGGCCACCGGGACGCGGAGCGCCGCCCGGACGTGCGGGGGTTTCAGCCTTGGGCGCGGGACGGGCTCCCGGCTTGGCACCGGTGGAGGGTGCAGCAGGCGTTCCGGCAGCGGGAGCTGCCGGGGCGGCGGGAGCAGCCGGAGCTGCAGGCGCCTCCGCCTTGGGGGCGGGTGCCGGAGCGGGCGCCGGGGCCGGAGCGGGTGCCGCAGCCTTGGGGGCAGCAGGACCGGGAGCCGGCGCGGGACGGGATTCGGCCGGCTTGGCCGGGGACTTGGGGGCAGCTGCGGGCGCTTCGGACTTCGAAGCGGCGGCAGCCGGGAATGCGTTGCGGAGTTTCCGCACCACGGGGGCCTCAATGGTGGATGAGGCGGAGCGAACAAATTCGCCCAGTTCCTGCAGCTTGGTTACTGCATCTTTGGAAGTGATACCGAGCTCTTTCGCGAGCTCGTGTACGCGGACCTTGGCCACATTTCTCCTGTCTCGGTCCGCACCGAGCCAGGCACGAACCGTCTACTTCTTACTGCGGGCCCCCGCTGCTGTTACAGCTGAAAGGCCCATTGCAGAGCGCAACAAAGTTGTCATCGTTACGCACTCATCGCTGGGAACTCATCGGGTTTCCATCAGATTTCTGACCCGCTTTCAGGTTGGACGGTTGGTACTGCAGACGCCGGGACATCCGCAGCGTGCGCTCCTGCCGTTATCCGGCGTTCGACGGCGGCGGTTCCGGTTGACCCGTTGAGGGCCCTTCCGAAGGCTCGCCGCTTGACCGCCAGGGCCAGGCACGCTTCGCTGGGGTGCAGCCATGCACCCCGGCCAGCCATCCGGCGTCGTTCATCCACTACGACGGCGGACGAACCGCCGGCGTCGGAGACGAGCCGGAGTAACTCTGACCGCGGCCCCTTTTTCCGGCATCCGATGCAGGTACGCTGCGGCTGATTCCCGACATGTTGCACGTGTGCCACTTCCGAGTATCTTCCTGCCTGTACCTATCTGCCTGCCCGGTCGCCTGCCTCTACCTTTCGGCAAGACCCGGCGCCCGAACACGCTGATGCCGGCCGCTAGGCGCGGCCAAGTTCTATTCTAGCCCCTCACGGGCCTTATACCCGAAACCGGAAACCGGAACTGCCCGCCACAGGAGCGGACAGTCCGGTCGGCATCAGGTGCTGTGCCGGATGGTTTTTCGGCCGTCCGGCCACGCCTCCTAGCCGCGGGGAGCGGCGGCGTCGGAGACGATATCGATGCGCCAGCCCGTCAGCTTGGCGGCAAGCCGGGCGTTCTGGCCTTCCTTGCCGATGGCGAGTGAGAGCTGGTAGTCCGGAACCACAACGCGGGCCGAACGGGTTGCCTCGTCGGTGATGGTGACGGAATTCACGCGCGACGGCGACAATGCACTGGCGATGAACGTTGCCGGATCCTCGCTGAAGTCAACGATGTCGATCTTCTCATCGTTCAGTTCGGTCATGACCGCCCGCACGCGCGAGCCCATTTCGCCGATGCACGCGCCCTTGGCGTTGATGCCCGGGGTGTTCGCCTTGACCGCAATCTTGGTGCGGTGCCCGGCCTCGCGGGCCAGGGCGACAATCTCCACGGAGCGGTCGGCGATCTCGGGGACCTCCAGTTCGAAAAGCTTCCGAACCAGGCCCGGGTGCGAACGGGACAGGGTGATGGACGGGCCCTTGGTACCGCGGTGCACGTCGATCACGTACGCGCGGAGCCGGTTCCCGTGAATGTACTTCTCCCCCGGCACCTGTTCCGGCGGCGGAAGCAGGGCCTCCACGGTGCCGAGGTTGACCTGGATCATGTGCGGGTTGTTGCCCTGCTGGATCAAACCGGCAACAAGCTCACCCTCGCGCCCCTTGAACTCGCCCAGGACGTTGTCATCCTCAACGTCGCGCAGCCGCTGCAGGATGATCTGGCGCGCGGTGCTGGCGGCGATGCGGCCGAACCCGGCCGGCGTGTGTTCGAACTCGCCGATCGGTGCGCCGTCGTCGTCAATCTCGGTGGCCCAGATGGTCACATGGCCGCTCTTGCGGTCCAGCTCCGCCCTGGCCTTCTCAAAGGCGCCCGGCGACTTGTGGTAGGCAACGAGCAGTGCCTGCTCGATTGTGGGGATGAGGAGATCCAGCGGGATTTCGCGCTCACGCTCCAGGAGTCTCAGCGCGCTCATATCAATATCCATCAGGCCTCCTCAGAAGGTCCATTGTGCTCAGTTTCCAGACCGGCCTCGTCGAGGCGGCTGAACTCAATTTCGACTTTTCCGCTGCGGATCTTGTCGAAAGGAAGTTTTACGGGGTCGCCCTGCCTGGGCTTCATACCCTTTTTCACGGCGATTTCGGGGACGATGGTCACGCCGGCGTCGTCGACGGAACTGATCCTGCCCGTGACATTCTCATCCTGGATCACGTTCACGGTGACCATGCGGCCACGGGCGCGGTGCCAGTGCCGGGGCTCGGTCAGCGGGCGCCCCACGCCGGGCGATGAGACCTCAAGGTCATAGGGCCGGCTGTCTGTTCCGGGGTCGTTGTCCAGGATGTCGGAAAGTTCCTTGGAGATATCCGCAATGACGTCAAGGCTCACGCCGCCCGTTTCTTCCTGCGGCAGATCCACCACTACGTGGACTATCCGGTTGGAACCTGCAATCTGGATGGCAACATCCTCCAGGTAGAGGCGGTGGGACTGGACCGCGGGCTCCAGTAGCGACCGAAGGCGTTCAGCCTCGGGATTGTGGACAGCCGCGGCTTCAGCCTTTCCCGCGCCGGTCCGGTCTGATGAAGTCGTGGCTTCTGCATTACTCACGATGCCGGCCGCCTCCCGATAGATGATGTTGTGACTACTAGCGTAGCGATTTTCCGGGCGCCTTGGTGCACGGACTTCCTCCCGGCCGTGACAACATGGTCTGTTGTGAATGACGACAGCGGGCGAAAAAGAAGGCCGGGCAATTATCTCCGGTATGCCCTGCTGGCACTCGCCGCGTTCCTGGTGCTGAGTCTCGGTTTTGCGCTGATTCCGCGGGAATCACCGGCACCTGCAGCCCCTTCGTTCTCCGAGCAGGCACGCACCGCTGCCCTCGCCGAAACCCTGGATTTGAGGGCTGCCAGCCAGCAGCTCGCGAACGGATCGTCCGGTGCCCGGCGCCAGCTGTTTTCGCACGCTGTGACTTTGCTGACTACGCAGGCAAGGGCGCTCCTTCTGCCGGGCGGCGACACCTCCAGCCCTGCGGTTGGGACAGGTTCGGCGCCCGGCGCCAGTTCAGCGGCCGGCGCGTCCGGAACCGACGGCCCGTCCGCCGGGGCGCCCGGAACCGCCAGCGCGTCCGCCGGGGCAACATCGGCACCAGCGCCCTCGGGCACGGCAACACTGCCGGCGCTGGTCACTGCGCTGTCCAAGAGCGGCAAGGAACGCCTCCTCCACGCCGAGAAGGCCGACGGCGGGATGGCCCGCCTGCTTACGGCGGTGGGGACCGCCCAACTGCTTCAGGCGACGACCCTGGCGCAGGCTGCGGGAACGCCGCCACCGGCGCTCCCGGCGCCGTCGGCGACACAGCGCAACGCCGCCACCGCCTGTTCGGTCACCAGCCCCTCGGGCAGCGGTGCCCCGTCGCAGGATGGCGCCCAATCAAGCAGCAGTGATCAATCAAACAACAGTGACCCATCAAGCAGCAGTGGCCAATCCAGTGGCAGTGACCAGTCCGGCCAAACAACCGGTCCCGCCGACACTGCCACGCTGGCTGCCGCCCTTGTCCGGGCAGTCCGGACAGAGGTGGAAACGGTCTATGGCTACCAGGTGGCACTGACCCGCCTGGAGGGGGCCGCCGCGGAACAGGCCGCCGGACTGTTGGCCAAGCACGAGGCCGTGGTGGGCCAGGCCGAGGCGTACACGCGCGTTCACTGCGTCTCCGTTCCTCCCCGCGAACCGGGCTACACCCTGGACACCTCGTTCCTGCAGAAGCCTGCCGCTGGCTTGGCCAGCCTGGAAGCCGGAACGCTCCCGGTCTACGGCGACCTTGTGGCCCTGAGCGACGGGGAGACGCGGAAGTGGGCCGTCTCCTCGCTGGTCGCAGCCGCCCAGCGGACCATGCGCTGGGGATCCGATCCCGGCCCCGTGCCCGGCATTGTGCTGGACACCTCGCTCCTGCCGGAGCTTCCGGAGCCGGACGCACCCTCGGCGCAACCGACCGGAGACGGCGCGGCAACGCCCTAGGTTCCACTGGCAGGAGGCTGCCCCCAAGTGGTTTGCTGGAGCCATGGAGTCAGCGGACAATCCGGCATTGCCCCCTGAGGGGCAGCACGCCAATGAGCCCCACAGCAATGACATCGTGCACCGCCTGAACTGGCTGCGTGCCGGTGTCCTCGGAGCCAACGACGGGATCGTCTCGGTCGCGGCAATTGTGGTGGGCGTGGCCGGGGCAACCAGCGAGCACGGCCCCATCCTCGCGGCCGGTGCAGCCGGCCTGGTGGGCGGTGCCGTCTCGATGGCCCTGGGCGAGTACGTCTCCGTCAGCAGCCAGAGCGACAGCCAGAAGGCAATGATCGAGAAGGAACGGCGGGAACTTGCCGAGGAACCGGAAGAGGAGCTGATGGAACTCGCTGCGATCTACCGGAGCAAGGGCCTCAGCGAAGAAACGGCCCGGAACGTGGCACGGGAACTCACCGAGCACGATGCCCTGGCTGCTCACCTTTCCGCCGAGCTCAATATTGACGAAGAGGACATCGTGAGCCCTTGGCATGCCGCCTTTGCGTCAGCCATCGCGTTCACACTGGGGGCCTTGCTGCCGATGCTCGCCATCATGCTGCCTCCCGAAAACATTCGCGTTGCGGTGACCTTTGGAGCGGTCCTGCTGGCCCTGGCCGTGACGGGTGCCGTCGGCGCGTGGATTGGCGGCGGCTCAAAAATCCGGGCAGCTGCACGGGTGGTGGTGGGAGGCGGCCTTGCCCTTGCCGCGACCTTCACCATCGGCAACCTGCTGGGCGCCACCGGCATCATGTAGGGGCGCCAGAGGTCCTTTCTGGCAGGAGCTGTCCCCTACCGGCCTTCCGACGCCCCCTCTACTACGCTGGAGATGTGAGCCCGCCAGCAGACGTTCCTATTCCGCCGGACCTGATGCGCCGCTATTCCCGCAGCAGTGCCGGCAGGGCCTGGCTGGCGTCGTTGCCGGACATGATCCGGGGCCGGCTGGACCAGTGGCAGCTCGAGCTTGACCTGGAACCGGGAACCCTTCCGTGGAGCGGGCACGGCGGTGTTGTGGTCCCGGTCCGCGCGGCAGGAGTGGCCTCTGCATTGAAGGTGGCTTTTCCGCACGACGAAGCGCTGGTGGAGCGCCATGCGCTGGCGCTGTGGGATGGCCATGGTGCAGTGCAGCTGCTTGCCTCCGACGCCGGTACGTGCTCCATGCTCCTTGAGCGCCTGGATGCCGCCAGGTCGCTGCGGACCGAGCCGATGGAAACTGCCCTTGAGGTGTGGGGCAGGCTGATGCGGGAGCTGTGCCTCGTTCCCGACGGCCGGCCGCAGTGGCAGGAATTTGTGCACGTGGCCGCCCGGGCGGAACAGTGGAGCGACGACCTGCCAGCCGAATGGGAACAGCTGGGCCGCCCGTTCCCCCGGTGGCTGCTGGAGGCCGCGCTCGAGGTCTGCCAGACGCGCGGTGCCGTGGGCCGCCGCTCCTCCGACGACGTCTTGGTCAACACTGATTTCCACTACCTCAACATCCTGGCCAGGCTTGACGAGGGAGGCAGTGCTGCAGCCACCGGCTTTGCCGCCATCGACCCGCAGCCGATGGTGGGCGAGGCGGAATTCGCCGTTGCACCCGTACTCTGGAACCGGATTCCGGACCTGCCCGCAAGAGATCCCGCCGCCGGCCTGCTCGCCAGGTGCCATGACTTCAGCGTCGCCGCTGGACTGGACCCTGAAGTGGCCCGCCAGTGGAGCCTGGCCCGCGAGGTGGACAACGCCCTGCACTACGCCTCCAGGCCCGGCCATGGCGGAGACATGGCCCGCTCGCTGTGGGTGGCCAGCACGCTCGCGGGGCGGACACTGGACGGGCTTCCGGCCGCCCATGATCTGCCCGAACCGGGCGGGGACGCCCTGAATTCATCCCCGGCCTAGCGCGGTCAGGACCTTTCGGAGCGGGCGGCTTCCAACGCGGTCCGGACCGCCTCCACAGCCGTGGCCAGGTCGTCGGCGTCGGTGCTCCAGTTGCTCACGGATATCCGCACCACGTCCCTGCCGTGCCAGCGGGAACCGGACATCCAGACCTTACCGTCGGCGATAAGCCTGTCCGCTACCCGGCGCGTCATGGCGTCGTCCCCGAAGGCGACCGTGATCTGGGTATAGCCAACGTCGTTGAGGACCTCCACCCCCTCGACGGCGGCGAGCTCCTCGGCGAGCCGGGCGGCAGACGCGGCGAGGCGGCGTATCTGTTCGGCCACGCCGTCCCTGCCGAGCGACTTCAGCGCGGCCCAGACCGGCACTCCCCTGGCCCTGCGGGAAAGCTCCGGGACCCGCTGGCTGGGATCACCAGCGCCGTCAGCGTCCTGAAGGAGGTAGCTGGCGTTCAGCCCCATGGCGCTGCGCAGGGCCTGCACATCGCGGACCGCGACGACGCCGCAATCGTACGGGACATTGAGGCTCTTGTGCGCGTCGGTGGCCCAGGAGTCCGCCCCTTCGACGCCCGCGGTCAGTCCGGCGAGCTCCGGGACGGCAGCGGCCCAGAGTCCGAAGGCGCCGTCCACGTGCACCCAGGCCCCATGTGCCTTGGACACGGCGATGGCTGCGCCGAAAGGGTCGAAGGCTCCGGAGTGGAGGTTGCCGGCCTGCAGGCACACCAGCACGAGGGCGGGACGGGAGCTTTCGCCGGATGCCGAAGCATGGTCCAGCGCGATCCGGTCCAGCTCACAGTCAAGCTCAGCGGCCTCGATGCGCCCCTCGCTGTCCGCAGGGACCACTGTCGGGCTGCCCATTCCGAGGTAGCGCAGCGCGACGTCCACCGTCTCGTGCCGTTCCTCCCCCACCAGGCAGTGGATCCGCGGCGCGCCGAAGAGTCCGTCGCGTTCCAGGTCCCAGCCGGCGTCTTTCAGGAGCCGCCACCGGGCGGCCGCCAGTCCGGTGAAGTTGGCCATGGTGGCTCCGGTGACAAAGCCGACGTCGGATTCCTCCGGAAGGCGCAGCAGCTGGAGCAGCCAGTGACCGGCGGCATCCTCGATCGCGGCTATCGCGGGCGTCGCGTAGCGCAGCACCGAGTTCTGGTCCCACGCGCTGACGAGCCAGTCGGCCGCCATGGCGGCAGGAAGTGTGCCGCCGATGACCCACCCGAAGAAGCGCCCGGAGGGCATCGCCATGAGGCCCGGTTCGGCGTGGCGGGCCAGGTAGTCCACCACGTCGGCCGGGGCCGACCCGGACTGTGGCAGCGCGCCGTCGAACGCTGCGGCGAGTTCCCGGGCTGCCTGCCGCGGACCTACCCGGCGGGTGGGCTGGCTTTCCAGCCAGAGCGTAGCGTGCCGGACGGCTGCAGCCAAGGCGTCCCTGTACGGTTCTGCACCGGCGGACATAGAGGCATGCTACGCCGTCCCCGGCCGCGACGACATAGCCCGCCCGCGAGGAGTTGGCTCAGGCGAAGTTTTCCTGCCAGACGTCAAAGGCGAGCTTGACGATCAGGGCGAAAACCACCACGAGGAAGACCACGCGCACGAATTTGCTCCCCTGTTTTACAGCGGTGCGTGCGCCGAGGTAGCCGCCGGCCATGTTCGCTGCGCCGAGCAGCAGGCCCACGCCCCACAGCAGCGACCCGTGCGGAAGGAAGAAAATGAGGGCCCCGGCGTTCGTGGCCATGTTGACGATCTTCGCCTTGGCGCTGGCCTCGAGGAACGCGTATCCCATCGCCGAAACCAGTGCGATCACCAGGAATGAACCAGTGCCTGGCCCGATCAGGCCGTCGTAGAAGCCGATGACGGCGCCGATGGCACAGGCCACCACATAGTGGGTGCGGCCGTCGTGCCTGAGCTCGGTGAGGTGTCCGGCGTCGGGCTTGAGGGCCGTGAACAGCGCGACGGCCACCAGCGCCACCACAATGATGGGTTTGAACACCTCCGCCGGCAGCCGGGTGGCCAGCAGTGCACCGCCGAAGCTGCCCGCCAGCGCAATGGCCGCCATCGGCACGGCAGTCCTCAGATCCGGCCGAACGCGGCCGTAATAGGTCACGGCACTCGTGGTGGTGCCGAAGATGGAGCCCATCTTGTTGGTGGCCAGTGCCTGTACCGGGGTGATCCCCGGCACCAGCAGCAGCGCCGGCAGCTGCAGCAGGCCGCCACCGCCCACCACGGCATCCACCCAGCCGGCTGAGAAGCCAGCCACCACTATCAGGACGATAGTGGCGAGCTGGATTGACTCAAACCCCGAAACCACTGGGGGCGGGCGTCAGTTGCTGCGGACGGCGTTGACCACGTAGTCAACAGCCTTGTCCACGGCCACGTTTTCGGCCTCGCCGCTGCGGCGGTCCTTGATTTCGACGACGCCGTCCGCGAGCCCGCGGCCGACGGCCAGGATAGTGGGCACACCGACAAGCTCGGCGTCGCCGAACTTAACTCCAGGGGAAACCTTGGGCCGGTCATCGTAGATGACCTCGAGGCCTGCGCCTTCGAGCTCGAGGGCGAGCTGCTCGGCGGCCGCGAAGATTTCGTCACCGCGGCCGACCGCCACGACATGGACGTCCGCCGGAGCCACGGAGCGGGGCCAGACGAGGCCCTTGGCGTCGTGGTTGGATTCCGCCAGCGCGGCCACCGCGCGGGTGACACCCACGCCGTAGGAACCCATGGTGACCACAACCTGCTTGCCGTTCTGGTCCAGGACCTTCAGTTCCAGCGCTTCGGCGTACTTGCGTCCCAGCTGGAAGATGTGGCCCATCTCGATGCCGCGTGCGATCTCGAGCGGTCCGGAGCCGTCCGGGGCTTCGTCACCTGCGCGCACTTCGGTGCACTCGATGACCCCGTCCCAGGTGAAGTCGCGTCCCGCCACAAGGTCATAGACATGCTTGCCAGCCATGTTGGCGCCGGTGATCCAGGCCGTGCCGCTGACGACGCGCGGATCCACCAGGTACAGGAGCTTGGCGGCGCCTTCCAGGCCAAGGAGCGGCTCGTCCAGGGACATGCCCGGGCCAAGGTAGCCGCGAACGATGAGCGGGTTGCGGGCCAGGTCCTCCTCGCCGGCGGCTTCCACGGCAATTTCGCCGGCGACCGGAAGGTAGGCGCCGATGTTGGCCTCGACGCGCTTGAGGTCCACACCCCGGTCGCCCGGCACACCGAGGACGACGATCTGGCGCTCACCGGTGGGCAGCGTAACGGCGAGAACGACGTTCTTGAGCGTGTCAGCGGCAGTCCAGGGGCCGCCGTCGGCCTCGCTGCGCGGCGCGAGCTCGTTGGATGCCGCCACGAGCGTGTCGATCGTGGGGGTGTTCGGGGTGTCGCGGATCACCGCGGCCGGGGCGTTGGTGAAGTCGATCTCGGCGGGGGCCACCGTGGTCACGGCTTCGACGTTGGCGGCATAGCCGCCGGCGGAGCGAACGAACGTGTCCTCGCCAACCTCCGTGGGGTGCAGGAATTCCTCGCTCTTGGAGCCGCCCATGGCGCCGGCCGTGGCCGTGACGGGAATGACTTCCAGGCCCAGCCGTTCGAAGATCTTCAGGTAGGCCTCACGGTGGGCGGCGTAGGCGGCATCCAGCCCGGCGTCGTCGACGTCGAACGAGTACGAATCCTTCATGATGAATTCGCGGCCGCGGAGCAGGCCGGCGCGCGGGCGTGCCTCGTCGCGGTACTTGTTCTGGATCTGGTAGATGCTCAGCGGCAGGTCCTTGTACGAGGAGTACAGGTCCTTGACCAGCAGGGTGAACATTTCCTCGTGCGTCGGTGCCAGCAGGTAGTCACCGCCCTTGCGGTCCTGAAGCCGGAACAGCCCTTCGCCGTATTCGGTCCAGCGGTTGGTCGCCTCGTAGGGCTCCTTCGGGAGCAGCGCAGGAAAGTGGACTTCCTGGGCGCCGATGGCGGCCATCTCTTCGCGGATGATCTGTTCCACCTTGCGCAGCACGCTCAGCCCCAGCGGCAGCCAGGTGTAGATGCCCGGGGCCGCGCGGCGGATGTATCCCGCGCGCACGAGCAGCCGGTGGCTGGCCACCTCGGCATCGGCGGGGTCTTCACGCAGGGTGCGCAGGAAAAGCTTGGAGAGTCGAAGAACCACGGGTAGGTGTCCGTTTCTTGGGGGAAGTGCTGATTGTCTGGGTACTAATCTACCGGCTGGGCAGCAGTACAGGTTCCGGGCCCTGTGGGAGCTGAACAGAAAAGCCACGCCCCGCAGGAGAAGCCCCTGGCCGTTGGCGGCTGGTCATCCCTGTGGTGGCGTGGCTCCACGGCCGGTCATGCCGCTAATTCTCGAAAGACCACCCGCGTCCGAAAACGCGATTAAATAGAACCTATGTGATAGCCGTCACCGAATTCAAATCCACTTTTGACCCGGGCCGGCTGTGCCCCGATGCCGCCGTACAGCACGCCGGCGGCATCGGCTAGAAGAGGACAGTAGCGAAGGTGCCCACCTGCCGGAAGCCAACACGTTCGTAGGTTGCCCGCGCCCGGGAGTTGTAGTCGTTGACGTACAGGCTGGTGACCGGCGCCAGTTTCTGGGCCAGCAGCACTACGGCCGCCATATACCCGGCGCTGAGCCCGAGTCCTCGGTGGCTGGGATTCATCCATACGCCCTGCACCTGGGTGACCTCGGAGGTGACGGCGCCCAGTTCCGCCTTGAACACCACTTCGCCGTCCTTGAGGTGGACCAGGGAGTGGCCCTGGCGGATCAGTCCTGCCACGCGGCGGCTGTAAAAGTCGCGCCCGCCGAGGTACGGCGAATAGCCAACCTCTTCCTCGAACATTGCCGCACAGGCGGGAAGGATGGCATCGAAATCTGCGTACTGCCCGAATCCCAGCTCCCAGTTCGGTTCAACGGCCGGGGCACCGGTGATGGTCATAAGCGGCTGGTCGGGCCGGACCTCATGGGCGACATGGCCCAGCTCCTCGAGGTGGCGGTGCAGGGCAAGAACCGTGCCGGCCGGTCCGAAGATCGAAGCGTACCGGCGCCCGGAGCGGTGGGCTACAGCAGCCACCGGGCCGGCCAGTTCCGGATCGAGCTGGATAGGGACCAGGTTGGCGCCTGCCCAGCAGGCGCCGACCAGCGCGTCGTCGTCGAAAACGCCGAGGACGCTGGCGCCGCCCGGGGTGGGCGCGGCAGAGTCCGTCGACTCCAGGTGCGCCAGGATGAACACGTTGGCAACAGGATCCGTCCCGGCCAGGTCGCGCAATTGGCGGGTGTCCGCAACACCCAGTACCCGGACGGCGGCACCGTCCGGGGCGGCGCCGTCCTTATGAGACGCTAACCACGGGGCTACCCTTGACAGCATCTTCGCCATCGGCCTCCCCCATCTCTTCCGCGATACGCATGGCCTCTTCGATCAGTGTCTCAACAATCTGGCTCTCGGGGACAGTCTTGATGACCTCGCCCTTCACAAATATCTGGCCCTTGCCGTTGCCGGAGGCGACGCCGAGGTCGGCCTCCCGCGCTTCGCCCGGACCGTTGACGACGCAGCCCATGACGGCCACGCGCAGCGGGATCTCCATGCCCTCGAGGCCGGCGGTGACCTGCTCGGCGAGGGTGTAGACATCCACCTGGGCACGGCCGCAGGACGGGCAGGAGACGATTTCCAGCTTGCGCGGGCGCAGGTTCAGCGACTGCAGGATCTGGTTGCCCACCTTGATTTCCTCGACGGGAGGAGCGGAGAGGGACACGCGGATGGTGTCTCCGATGCCGCGCGAGAGCAGGGCACCGAAGGCCGTGGCCGACTTGATGGTTCCCTGGAAGGCCGGTCCGGCTTCGGTCACGCCCAGGTGCAGCGGCCAGTCACCCTTTTCGGCGAGCATTTCGTAGGCCGCCACCATGACCACCGGGTCATTGTGCTTGACGGAGATCTTGAAGTCGTGGAAGCCGTGTTCCTCGAACAGCGAGGCTTCCCAGACCGCAGATTCGACCAGGGCCTCCGGGGTGGCTTTGCCGTACTTCTTCAAGAGGCCCGGTTCCAGCGATCCGGCATTGACGCCGATGCGGATGGACGTGCCGTGGTCCTTTGCCGCCTGGGCGATTTCCTTGACCTGGTCGTCGAACTTGCGGATGTTGCCCGGGTTCACGCGCACCGCCGCGCAGCCGGCCTCGATGGCCGCGAAGACGTACTTCGGCTGGAAGTGGATGTCCGCGATGACCGGGATCTGCGACTTCCGGGCGATGATGGGAAGCGCCTCGGCGTCATCGGCCGAGGGGCAGGCCACTCGGACGATGTCGCAGCCGGAAGCGGTCAGCTCGGCAATCTGCTGCAGCGTGGCGTTGATGTCCGTGGTGGGCGTGGTGGTCATCGACTGCACGCTGATGGGGAAATCGGAACCGACGCCGACGGAGCCCACTTTGATCTGGCGTGTCTTGCGGCGCGGAGCAAGAACGGGCGGCGGTGCGGACGGCATTCCCAGGCTGACCGAGGTCACATGGACTCCTTGAAATCGAAAATCGTGGTGCGGGGTTGGCTAGGCGGCGTGCTCAGCCAGGAGGCCGGTCACAGGGACCCATTCGGTGGTTCGCGTGCCGGAAATGACGCCCGCAGCGGCGAAGGGGTCCTGCCGCAGGACCTCGTTGAGGGCAGCTTCGTCGACTGCCTTGAAGATGAGCAGGGCGCCCGCGCCGTCGCCGTAAGGTCCGCTGGCAAGAAGCGTGCCATCCTGCGCCAGTCCTGCGGTCCATTCGCGGTGGGCGGGGCGGCTGGCCGCGCGCGTTTCGGAGGACTCGGCGTCGTATACGTACTCAACAGCAAAAACAGTCATAGAGATACCCTATCCCGCGGCCGGGCTACCCGAGGAGCACGACCTTCGTGAAGGCCGCAACTCCGGCCGCCCACAGCATGGAGGCCAGGGTGCCGATGATGAACCGCTCGGCAGCCACAGGCGTCTCCTTGAGTTCCGCGAACCGGCCCAGGCCCTTGATGGCCACCACATAGGCGATGGCCACGGGCTGTCCCGCCAGGATGGCAAGGCAGACTGCCAGCCGCTCGAGCACGCCGATGATGGCCCCGCCCCGGAGAATCCGTGTGACCGGCGCCTCGCCCCCGGATTCCAGTGCGGCAGCAGCGCCGGCTTCCACCGTAATGTCGCCGTTCACGGTATTGCCCCTGTCGGCCGCGGACGTATTATCCGCGACGGGGCGGTCCACCGTCACATCGGCCGAGGGGTCGTCGGCGGCGTCCCTTCCGGCGCCGGCGGCAGCGTCCGCCTTGTCGTCGATGGTGCGCGCCAGCCGGAAAACCAGGGCCGTGACAGGCCAGCCCACGAATCCGGCCGTCAGCAGGGCGGCTGCGATCCAGACAGCGTTCACGCTTCTCCTACGTTCTCGTCGCGGCCCTGATCCTGGTGATGGTTCCGGTTACCGGCGGGGTCCGGGTCTTCACAGCCGGGGCTCTCCAGGGTGAGGCGGTGTGCGGTGGCCAGCAGCATTTCCACCGCGGGCCTTGCCGCCCATTCTTCCTGCCAGCCCGACCGGAGCACGGAGCGGCTCACCGACTGTTCGCTGATTCCCAGTTCCTGCGCAACCAGTTTCTGGAGCCCGTGGCGTCCGGTCCCCTGCCCGGTTGCTGCCCCGCTCTTCGCGCGGAGGGCATCCACCACGCGCCACTGGGCCTCGGTCCGGTCCTGCACCAGCCTACCGACCAGCCGCAGCACTGCCTCCGCGTTGGCGCATGCCGCGGCGGACTCGCGCTCCCGGCTCCCCGCGATTACGGCCACGGGCACCTGGCCCGCGGCTGACTTGGCCCGCTCCACCGCGTGGCGTGCAGCAACGAAGGCGGCCCCGGATCCTTCGCGGGGGCTGGCGTCCGGCGCCAAGGTTCCGGGCCCGACGCCGATTCCCACGTACCAGCGCCCGCTTCGCAGGGCGCGGAGGGCGATGTCGACGACCAAGGCAGGGTCCTGCAGGACCCCCTGCACCTCGTCGCCGACCGAGCGTTCAAAGCGAACATCGGGATACGCGCCGAGGTCCCCGAGGAATTCGGGTACGCGGTCCACGTCATTCGTGCTGCCCCGCTGGTCAATAGTCAGAACGTACATGCCGAAACCGTATCCGGCTTATATTTGCGAATCAATCATTTGAAGCTGATTTTTGTGAATCAGCCGATTTTGGCTAACGGTCCGTTAGCCGAAGAGATTAACCGGTTTGACGATATCCGCATAGATCAGCAGGGCACCCATGCCCATCAGCAGCGCGGCTACCACGTAGGTCACGGGCAGCAGCTTCGCGATATCAAATGCGCCCGGGTCGGGCTTGCCCAGCAGCTTGGCGACCCGTCGCCGCACCGCCTCGTAGAGTGCGCCGGCGACATGGCCGCCGTCGAGCGGGAGCAGCGGGATCAGGTTGAACACTGCCAGGGCAAAGTTCAGCCCGGCGAGGAGTCCCACCAAGGCGGCCAGCCGGGCCTGGGCCGGCACTTCCTCCATGGCGGCCACCTCGCCGGCGACGCGGCCGACGCCCACCACGCTGATGGGGCCGTTGGGGTCGCGGGGTTCTTCACTGAACGCCGCCTGGGCAACGCCGGCAACCCGGGCCGGCAGGTTAAGCACGACGCCCGCGACCTGCCTGATGTTCTCCCCTGCCATGGGCAGGACGGACGACGCCGGTTGGGGAACCAGGGCGGTCTGCGCACCGATGCCGAGGAAGCCGACGTCCTGGTACAGGAGCTGTCCGGCTTCGTCCCTTGCCTGCCGTCCGTCCGCACCGACGACCGGGCGTGCGGACAGGACCGGCGTGACGGTGCTGGTCACCGGCGAGCCGTCGCGCTCCACGGTGATGGACACTTCCTTGCCGGCGGAGGCGCGGATCCAGCCTGTCAGCTGCTCCCAACTGGTCACGGTTTTTCCGTCAAAGGAGGTGATGACGTCATTGGGCTTGAGTTGGGCGGCAGCGGCCGGGGTGGGCTTGCAGTCTGCTGAATCCGGGTCAACGGTCTCCCCCGCCTTGACCTGGCACTTGGAGACGTCGGCGATGGTGGTGGTGGGCTCGGAGATCCCGAAGCCCATGAGCAGCACCGCCGTGAGAATGAGGCCAAGCAGCAGGTTCATCGCGGGCCCGCCGAGCATGATGATGATCTTCTTCCAGACCGGGAGCCGGTAGAACACGCGGTTCTCGTCGCCGGGACCCACGTCCTCATGGGCCAGGGAGCGGGCCTCGCTGGCCATGGTCTGGAACATCCCGGTGCTGGACGGGCGGACGGAACCGTCGTCCTTGTTGGGCGGGTACATGCCGATCATCGACACGTAGCCGCCCAGCGGCAGGGCCTTGAAGCCGTACTCGGTCTCACCCTTTTTGGTCGACCAGATGGTGGGGCCGAAGCCGATCATGTACTTGGTGACGCGCACCTTGAACAGCTTGGCGGGCAGCAGGTGGCCCACCTCGTGCAGCGCAATCGATGCTGCGATGCCGATGGCCACAAAGACGACACCAAGGATGAAGAGGATGACGGGACTCATGCTAAAGATCTGCTGCTTCCTAGAGACTGCTCACTGCTAAACGTTCGTGCGTGCGCGCACGTGCCCACTTCTCAGCATCAAGCACGGATCCGACCGTCAGCCCGGAGGAACCCGAATGTTCGCTGAGGACGGCGTCGATGGTGTCCACGATGTCCGTGAACCGGATCCGGCCCGCGTGGAAGGCCATGACGGCTTCCTCGTTGGCGGCGTTGAACACGGCGGGGTACGTGCTTCCCTGCCGGGCAGCGTCCTTGGCAAGCCGGACGGCGGGAAAGGCTTCGGCGTCGAGCGGCTCGAACGTCCAGCTGGTGGCCTGGCTCCAGTCGCAGGGCGCGGCGGCGTTGGGCACCCGGTCCGGCCAGCCCAGGCCCAGGGCTATCGGCAGGCGCATGTCCGGCGGCGAGGCCTGGGCGATGGTGGAACCGTCCACGAACTGGACCATGGAGTGGATCACGGACTGGGGATGGACCACCACGTCGATCCGGTCCAGGGGGATGTCGAACAGCAGGTGCGCCTCGATGACTTCCAGGCCCTTGTTCACGAGGCTGGCTGAATTGGTGGTGACCATCAGGCCCATGTCCCAGGTGGGGTGGGCCAGGGCTTCCTCGGGGGTCACGGCGAAAAGCTCTTCGCGGGTGCGCCCGCGGAACGGCCCGCCCGAGGCGGTCAGGATGAGCTTGTCCACCTCTGCGGCGGTCCCGGAGCGCAGGCACTGGGCGATGGCGGAATGCTCGGAGTCGACCGGGACGATCTGTCCCTCCGCGGCAGCGGCCTTGACCAGCGACCCGCCCACGATCAGGGATTCCTTGTTCGCGAGCGCCAGGGTGGCGCCGGACTCCAGCGCGGCGAGGGTTGGGGCCAGCCCGATCGAACCGGTGATGCCGTTGAGCACCACGTCCGCCTCCACTGCAGCGATCCTCGCGGAGGCGTCAGGGCCGGCGACGATCTCGGGCCGATACTGCCCGATCCCTGCCGCGCCGGCTGCATCATTGATCAGGTCCCGCAGGAGCCCGGGATCACCTTCGGCAATACCGACGGCGGCGGCCCGGGTGTGCACGGCTTGCCGGGCGAGCAGTTCGAGGTTGCCGCCTCCCGCGCTCAGTGCCACCACGTCGAAAAGGTGCGGGGCGCCGTCGACGACGTCAATCGCCTGGGTGCCGATGGAACCGGTGGATCCGAGGATGGCGATCCTGCGCGGCTGGCCTGTCATGGGTAGGTCGGGGCCCGAAGTCTGCATTGCTTAAGTATCCCGCACTGCTGGCGGCCGCCGGACGGGCGGGAGCCGTGTCACACATGCGGCCGGCCGCACCTTGACGCGCTTGCCCGCCGGGGTAACGTGGTGCCCGTGGACTGGGCAGCGTGGTTCGATGCGCCGGACTATGAATTCGCCCGGCAGGTGCTGCAGCGCGGTGTGGCCGCACTCTACTTCGTCGCGTTCCTGTCCTCCCTTAACCAGTTTCCCGCCCTTCTCGGCGAGCGCGGCCTGCTTCCTGTTCCGGACTACCTGAAGGCCTTCACCCGGATGCGCAGGCCCACGCTGTTCCGCTGGCGCTACTCGGACCGGCTGTTCCGGACAGTTTGTGCGGTGGGCCTGGTCATTTCGGCTGTCCTGGTCCTGGGCATCCCGCAGCTGGGCCCGCCCTGGGTGCCGCTGATCGCGTTCCTGGCGCTGTGGCTGCTGTACATGTCGGTGGTCAACGTGGGGCAGACGTTCTACGGGTTCGGCTGGGAGATGCTGCTCCTGGAGGCGGGCTTCACGGTGGCCTTCCTGGGGTCCGACCAGACCGACCCACCCCGGACCGTCCTGATCCTCGTGGCCTGGCTGGTGTTCCGGCTGGAATTCGGCGCCGGCATGATCAAGATCCGCGGCGGCCGGGAATGGCGCGACCTCACCGCCCTGTACTACCACCACGAAACCCAGCCGATGCCGGGCCCCCTCAGCCGGCAGGCGCATCTGCTGCCCAAGCCCTTCCACCGGCTGGAGGTGGTGGGCAACCACTTCGCCCAGCTGGTGGTTCCGTTCTTCCTCTTCGCGCCGCAGCCGCTGGGCAGCATCGCGGCAGGCATCATCATCTTCACCCAGCTGTGGCTGGTGGCCAGCGGCAATTTCGCCTGGCTGAACTGGATTGCGATTGTGCTGGCCTTCGCCGGAGTCAGCGATCCCGTGGCGCACGCCGTGCTCCCGTTCATTCCGCTCGAGTGGCACACCACCGGGGAGACTCCGCTGTTGTGGCTCGTCATCACGCTGGCCGCGTCCCTGCTCCTGGTGGTCCTCAGCTACTGGCCCATCAAGAACCTGTTCTCCCAGTACCAGTTGATGAACGCCAGCTTCAACCGCTGGCAGCTGGTGAACACCTACGGCGCGTTCGGCACGGTGACGAAGCAGCGCATCGAGGTGGCAGTGGAGGGCACGCTGGACGATGAGCCGGACGAGGCGGCCGACTGGCGCGAGTACGGGTTCAAGGGGAAGCCGGGCGACGTGCGCAGGCTGCCCCGCCAGTGGGCCCCGTACCACCTGCGGCTGGACTGGCTCATGTGGTTCCTGCCCCTGCGCACGGTCCACGAGGAATGGTTCTACGCTTTCCTGGGCAAGCTGCTGGAGGCGGACGCAGCGATGCTGCGGCTGTTGCGCCACGACCCGTTCGACGGCGAGCGCCCCCGGTGGGTGCGCGCCCGCACCTACCTGTACCGTTTCGCCACCCGCGCGGAGTTCCGGGAGACCGGCCAGCGCTGGATCCGGACGCCGCTCTATGAGGCGATCCCGCCCATTTCCCTGCGTGCCGGCAGGTAGCAGGGAAGCGGCAGGCGGGGCGGGTGCGTCGCTCCGCACCCGCCCCGCCAGTTCCGTCTGATGTCTACGCAGCGAGGGGAAGCACCCGGCTGCCCGCGCTGACGCTGATCTCCGCGCCCTCGACGGAAACTGTGACGCTTCCGCCCGGCTGCACCTCGGACGCCACCAGCAGGTCGGCGATGCGGTCGTCCACCTCGCGCTGGATCACCCGCCGCATCGCACGCGCACCGTATTCCGGTTCGTAGCCCCGCGCGGCAATCCAGTCGACGGCCTCCCCGGTCACGGAAAAGCCGATCCCCTGCGCCTGCAGGCGGCCTTCCGTGCCGTCCAGCATGAGCCGGACGATCTGGCGCAGCTGCGCCTGGTCGAGCTTGCGGAACAGGACGATCTCGTCGAGGCGGTTGAGGAATTCCGGCCGCATCGATTCACGAAGCCGGGCCATCACGCGTCCGCGCAGAGCCCGGTCCGAACCGGCGTCCCCCTCACTGGCCTGGATGGCGAACCCCGCCGGGCCCGTCCTGCTGGCGAGGAACTCGGACCCCAGATTCGACGTCATGATGATCACGGTGTTCCGGAAGTCAACTGTCCGTCCCTGCCCGTCGGTCAAACGCCCATCATCCAGGACTTGGAGCAGGAGGTTGAACACATCCGGGTGGGCCTTCTCGATCTCGTCCAGCAGCACAATGGAGTACGGATTCCGCCGCACCCGCTCGGTCAACTGGCCGGCCTCGCCGTACCCGACGTATCCGGGAGGGGCACCGACCAGGCGACTGACGGTGTGCCGTTCGCCGAACTCGCTCATGTCGAAGCGCACCAGGGCGTTCTCATTGCCGAAGAGGGACCGGGCCAGCGCCTTGGCCAGTTCGGTTTTACCGACGCCGGTGGGCCCGAGGAACAGGAAGCTGCCGATCGGCCTGCCCTCCGCGCCCATTCCGGTGCGGTTGCGGCGGACAGACTTGGCAATGGCCGTCACTGCGTCGTCCTGCCCGACGACCCGCTCATGCAGTTCCTCTTCCAGCTTTGCCAGCCGCTCCCGGTCACCCTCGGTAATCCGGCTTGCCGGAATGCCGGTGGCCCGGGAAATAATCTCGGCAATGCCCGCTTCGTCGACAACCGCAGGGGCGGCAGCGGGCGCCGCTCCGGAGTCGATCTTCTCCTTCAGGGATACGATCTCGTCCCGCAGCCGGGACGCCTCCTCAAAGCGTTCGTCAGCGACGGAGGCATTCTTTAATTCCTTCAGGGCGGAGAGACGCTCACGCAGGGCATCCAGCTGACCCGTGCCGCGCTGCAGGCTGAGCCGTGCTCCCGCCTGGTCAATGAGGTCAATGGCCTTGTCCGGCAGGAAGCGGTCCGTCACGTAGCGTGCGGACAGTTCGACCGCGGCGCGGATGGCAGCGTCGGTGTATTGCACGCCGTGGTGTTCCTCGTACCGGTCCTTCAGCCCAGCCAGGATCTGGATGGCATCCTCGATGTGCGGTTCACTGACGTGGACGGGCTGGAACCGCCGTTCGAGGGCAGGGTCCTTTTCCACCTTGCGGTACTCGTTCAGCGTCGTGGCCCCCACGAGATGGAGTTCGCCGCGTGCTAGGCGGGGCTTCAGGATGTTGCCCGCATCCATGCCGCCCTCGCCTGCCCCGCCGGCACCCATCACGGTGTGCAGTTCGTCGATGAACAGGATGATGCTTCCCGCTTGGCCGCTGATCTCGTCCATCGCCTTGGTGAGACGCTCTTCAAAGTCGCCCCGGTACCGGGTCCCGGCGAGCATGGCAGGCAGGTCCAGTGCAATGACGCGCTTGTCACGAAGCTGCTCGGGAACCGCGCCCGCGGCAATTGCCTGCGCCAGCCCCTCAACAATGGCTGTCTTGCCCACGCCGGCCTCCCCGATCAGGACAGGGTTGTTCTTGGTCCGGCGGGCGAGGATCTCGATGGCCTGTTCGGTTTCCTCCGAGCGTCCGATCACCGGATCCAGTCCGCCTTCGCGGGCACGCGCGGTCAGGTCCGTGCCGTAGGTGTCAAGGGTGGGCGTCGCAGGAGCGGGCCCTGCGGCCTGTTGGGCGGCAGCCGGCGAATTGGGTCCGCTTGCGAATCCGCCGTCAGGTTCTGCCTCATTGGCCCCCGACTGGAAGGACTCGGGCGTCACGCCCGAGGCCATGAGGATCTGGCCTGTCGGCGCTTCCTGGTTGAGCACCAGGGCAACGAACAGGTGCTCGGGATCGATGTAGGTCGAGCCGAAGGCACGGGCAACCTGGTGGGCGTCAAGCAGGGCCCGCTGGGCCGACGGCGTCAGGGCCGGTGCTCCGTCCACTGCCGCACTCGACGTTTCGGGCAGCCGTTCTTCCGCTGCCTGGGCGACTGTGGCGGGATCGGCGCCGGCGCGCCGCAGGTACCCGGCGGCGGGTTCGGTCTGCACCATGACGCGAAGAATGTGCAACGCGTCGACGTCGCTGTGACCGTGGTCAGTGGCGAACCGGGCGGCGAGGGCCAGCACCTCGTGGGTGCGGCGGCTCAGCAGCCGGGTGAGATCCCGGGTACGTGCCGGCCTGGCACCCCGCTGGCCCTGAAGGTAACGGGCAAAGAACTCTTCAAACGAACCGTTGCCGGAAGCGGCAGGCCCGAAAAACGTAGGCATTCAACCTCCATAGAAACTTGAGTGTACTTGACTCAAGTCTTGGTCCTGGAGATTTATTCCCTAGCCGGCGGTGCCCCTTTCCCGGGTTCTCTTCGTCCCTGGATACGGCTAGCGGGATCGGGCCAGGACCGACTCCGCGTGCCGGAGGATGGGCCCGTCGATCATCCTGCCCTGGTACTGGAACACGCCGGTTCCGGCAGTGCGTGCCGCTTCCAGGAGTTCGCGTGCCGCGGCGACGTCCCGCTCGGAGGGCGCGTACGCCTCCCGGACGGCGGCCACCTGGCTGGGGTGGATGCAGGCCTTGGAACCGAAACCCGAGGCAACGGCGTCCCGGGCCTCCGCGGCCAGCCCGTCAAGGTCCGGGATGTTCACGTACACGGCATCCACGGCCTGTTTGCCGGCTGCGCCGGCGGCCAGGAGCACCGACGAGCGGGCGTGCAGGGCTACGGCACGGTAGCTGCCGTCGTCGTTCCTGCTGGACGTGCCGCCAAGGGAAGCAAGCAGGTCCTCGGCCCCCCACATCATGGCCACCACGTTGGGTTCGGCGGCAATGGCGGGTGCGTGGACCACGCCCGCGGCGGTCTCACACAGGGCAATCACGTGGAAATCCGGCAGGGCCCGGAGCTGGCTGGCGCTCTCCGCCTTGGCAAGCATGACGGTGCGGTAGGGGGTGTGGGCCAGGCAGTGCAGGTCCTTCTCGAAGTCCTCGGTGCCAGCCGGGTTGATCCTAATGATGGTCCGGCTGGGATCCAGCTCCGGCCCTTCCCCGGATCCGCCGAGCTGGGCCAGGATGGCGCCCCGTGCCCGCTGCTTGTCCGGCGCGGCCACGGCATCCTCGAGGTCCAGGATGACCGCATCGGCGCGCTCGGCGGCTTTTTGGAAGCGTTCGGGACGGTCGGCAGGGCAGAAAAGGAGGGCGGGTCCCATCACAAAAGTCATAGTGCCATTGTCCGATTATTTGTCCCGCTGCGCCTCTATGTGTGCCTCGCGAGTCCACATCAGGCAGCTTCGCGTGGCCAGCGCCACCACCGTTCCGTCCTGGTTGCGCCCGGTGTGCTGCATGGTGACGACGCCCTGCCCCGGCCGTGATTCGGAGAGCCTCTTTCCGGTGATGACGGTCTCCGTGTAGAGGGTGTCGCCATGGTAGAGCGGATGCGGGAAGGAGACGTCCGTCAGCCCCAGCTGCGCAATGATGGTGCCCTGGGTCAGCTGGCCAACGGACTGCCCCACCACCGTGGCCAGCGTGAACATGGAGTTCACCAGGCGCTGGCCGAAGGGCTGTCCCGAGCTCCAGGCCGCGTCCAGGTGCAGCCCCTGCGTGTTCATGGTCATGGTGGTGAACAGCACGTTGTCCGTCTCGGTAACGGTCCGCCCCGGGCGGTGGGCGTACACGACGTCCTCCTCGAGTTCCTCGAAGTAGAGTCCGCGCTGCTCGATGACCCGCGCGCCGCCGGTGGCTGAGCCTGCCGAAACTGCACTCATACGGTGAGTTCCTGGTCTTCCTCGAACAGTTCCGCCCCGGTGGCCGCGACCATGTCCTCCGCCGACACGTTGGGCGCCAGCTCACGCAGGACCAGACGGGATCCGCCGGCATCGGCGACGACGTCGATGACGCCGAGGTCGGTGATGATGCGGTCCACGCAGGCCTTGCCCGTCAGCGGCAGCGAGCACCGTTCCACGATTTTCGGCTTTCCGCTGCGGTCCACATGCTCCATCATGACGATCACCTTTTTGGCGCCGAAGACCAGGTCCATGGCCCCGCCCATGCCCTTGACCATCTTTCCGGGGATCATCCAGTTGGCGAGGTCTCCGTTGGCGGCCACCTCCATGGCGCCGAGCACGGCCACGTCCACGTGCCCGCCGCGGATCATGCCAAAGGACTGGGCGGAGTCGAAGAATGCGGCACCCTTGTTGACGGTGACGGTTTCCTTGCCGGCGTTGATCAGATCCGGATCCACCTCGTCCTCGCCGGGATAGGGGCCGACGCCGAGGATGCCGTTCTCGGAGTGCAGAACCACTTCGACGCCGGCCGGGATGTAGTTGGGGATCAGGGTGGGCATGCCGATGCCGAGGTTCACGTACTGGCCGTTGCTCAGCTCCTGGGCTACGCGGGCGGCGAGCTCATTGCGCGTCCAGCCCTTGCCTTCCGGGTGGGAGGAGGCGGCCCGGCGGTATTCGTGCCGCACGGCCTCGGGGCGGGGAGCCAGGGGGCTGTTCGGGTCCATCGTTACGCTCCTGCCTGTTCGCTGGTTGCGGTGCTTTCGGCTGCCCCCGTGCTTCCGGGCTGGGCTGCAGACGCCGCAGACAGTGCCACGGTCCGCTTCTCAATACGCTTCTCGGACTCGGGCACCACCACCACGCGCTGGACAAAGATGCCCGGCAGGTGGACGTGCTCCGGATCCAGCTCGCCCGGCTCCACGAGTTCTTCCACCTCTGCAATCGTGATCCGTCCCGCCATGGCGCAGAGGGGGTTGAAGTTCATGGCCGTCGCGTGGAAGACGAGGTTCCCGTGCCGGTCGCCCTTCCAGGCGTGGACCAGGCCGTAGTCGGGGGTCAGTGATTCCTCCAGGACATAGTCGACGCCATCGAAGCTGCGCACTTCCTTTGGCGGGGACGCGATGGCGATGCCTCCGTCGGCGTCGTATTTCTGCGGCAGGCCGCCGTCGGACACCTGCGTTCCAACCCCCGCCTTCGTGTAAAAGGCGGGGATGCCGGCGCCGCCGGCGCGCAGCTTTTCGGCGAGGGTGCCCTGCGGGGTGAGGACCACTTCAAGTTCGCCGGCGAGGTACTGCCGGGCGAACTCCTTGTTCTCCCCCACGTACGAGCTGACAGTCCGCCGGATCCGGCCGTCCCTGAGGAGGACGCCCAGGCCCCAGTCGTCCACGCCGCAGTTGTTGCTGACGGTCTCGAGGTCCTTGGTGCCGCGGCGGTGGAGGGCATCTATGAGCGCCACCGGGATCCCGCACAGGCCAAAACCCCCGACGGCGAGCGATGCGCCGTCGGATATGTCGGCGACCGCTTCGTCAGCGCTGGCAACAACCTTGTCAATCATCCTTGATCCTTTCGGCGTCTCCACAGACTCTCGACAGACACGGCCACCTGGCCTTTTACAGCCCGAGTTCGCGGGCGATAAGCATCAGCTGGACCTCCGTGGTGCCCTCCCCCACCTCCAGGATCTTGGAGTCCCGGTAGTGGCGCGCCACGGTGAACTCGTTGATGAAGCCATAGCCGCCGAATACCTGGGTGGCATCCCGCGCGTTGTCCATGGCCGCCTCGCCTGCGACCATCTTAGCTATGGCCGCCTGGGTCTTGAACGGCTTGCCGGCGAGCATCCGGGCGGCCGCATCGTAGTAGGTAAGACGCGCGGTATGGGCACGTGCCTGCATGCGGGCGATCTTGAACGAGATGGCCTGGTGCTTGCCGATATTGGTGCCGAAGGCGCTGCGGTCCTTGGCGTAGCGGACCGAAAGATCCACGCAGCCCTGCGCAGCGCCGGTGGCCAGGGCAGCGATGGCGATCCGGCCCTCGTCCAGGATGGACAGGAAGTTGGCGTAGCCGCGGCCCCGCTCCCCCAGCAGGTTCGCCTCGGGCACAGTGACGTCCCGCAGGGTCAGGGGGTGGGTGTCCGACGCATTCCAGCCCACCTTGTTGTACGCCTTCTCCGCCTTGAACCCGGGCGTGTCGGTGGGCACCAGGATCGTGGAAATCTCCTTCTTGACGCTGCCGTCCTTGCGCTCCTGCTGGCCGGTGACGGCGGTGACGGTCACCAGCCTGCTGATGTCCGTTCCCGAGTTGGTGATGAATTCCTTGTTGCCGTTGATGACCCAGTTTTTTCCGTCCCCGCTGTCCTCCAGCCGGGCTGTGGTCTTCGTGCCGCCGGCGTCCGAGCCCGCCTCCGGTTCGGTCAGGCCAAAGCCCGCGAGCGCCTTTCCGGACGCGAGCAGCGGCAGCCACTCCTGCTTCTGGGCCTCGGTGCCGAAGCGGAAAACGGGCATGGCGCCGAGCGAAACACCGGCCTCGAGCGTGATGGCAACTGACTGGTCCACCCGTCCCAGCTGCTCCAGCGCAAGTGCCAGCGCGAAGTAATCGCCGCCCATGCCGCCGTATTCCTCCGGGAACGGCAGGCCGAACAGGCCCATATCGGCCATTTGTGCCACTACCTCGTAGGGGAAGCTGTGTTCCTCGTCGTGCTTGGTGGAGACGGGTGCCACCACCTCGTCGGCGAACTCCCGGACGGTCTTGCTGAGGTCCTGGTACTCCTCGCTGAGGTCAAAATCGGCCATGGTTAGGCCTCCTTACGTTCATCTGTTGCATCGTGGGTTGCGGTGCCTTCCGATACAGGGCCGGAAGTGTCCGCCGGGTGGATGGTGGCGACGGTCTGGCCTGCCCTGACGAGGTCACCCGTGCTGACGCTGATATGGACGGTCCCGGCGACTTCGGCCACGAGCTGGTGCTCCATCTTCATGGCCTCCACGGACAGCAGCACCTGTCCCGCGGCCACGGGATCTCCCTCCTGCACCGCCACGGAGACAACCGTTCCGGGCATGGGTGACCGGACTTCCGGATCGGCCGCGCCTTCTTCCCGTTCGATGGCGGCCAGCACGCGCTCCACGCGGCTCTCGCGGGTGAGGACCTCGAGTCCGCACGCGCAGCCGCCGCTGCCTACGTAAACGTGCCGCGTCCGCGCTTGCCCGCGAAGGCCGGCGCTGCCGTGCAGCTCCCCGGACATCCCCACGGCGAACGTGTGCTGCTGGTCCTCCAGCTCGAACCTGATGACGCCGGATGCGGACTCTGCGGCATGCTCCCGGCCGTCCGGCCCGACGGCGGCACCCGCCGCTCCGAGGACGTGCACCGTCCGCTCCGGGCCGTCGCCGACGCGCACCAGGGCATGGCCGGCGTCGCCCTGCCAGGTGATGCCCACGGTGGCCATGCCGCCGCCGGGAAGGCCGAAGTTAATCCGCCATGGTGCCGGGGCACCGAGTCGCCAGCCCCGTGCGCTGTCCCAGGGCGGCCGGGGACCTGTCCGTCTGCCACCGAAAGCGCCCGCGCCGGCGTCTTCAGCAGCCGCGGCCTCGCGCGTCCAGAATGTCAGGGCGGCAGCCGTAAGCTCTGCCTCGCCGGCTTCCCGGAACGCCAGGTCCGGCATCCTCCGGTCGATCAGCGTCGTGTCCAGCCGGCCGGCGCGGACGTCGTCGTCATTGATCAGGAGCCGCAGGTATTCCACGTTCGTGTCGATGCCCAGGACGGTGTAGCGTTCCAGGGCCGCGTCCAGCCTGTCCAGGGCGGCCTTGCGGTCCGTTCCCCAGGCAATGACCTTGGACAGCATGGGATCGTAGTCGCTGGAGATTTGCAGCCCCGGCAGCAGCGATGAGTCAATGCGGACGCCCTCGTCCTGGTGCTCCGGCCGGAACCCGGTCCCGAACGAGGCGCCGTATTCGTCAAGGAGCACCACCTCGCCCGAGGAGGGCAGGAAGTTCCGGTGCGGGGTTTCGGCGTAGACGCGGGCTTCGGCTGCATGGCCGTTAAGCACGACGTCGTCCTGCCCGACGGTGAGCACCTCGCCGGCGGCGATGCGCACCTGCCACTCGACGAGGTCAATGCCGGTGACCATTTCCGTCACCGGGTGTTCCACCTGGAGCCGGGTGTTCATTTCCATGAAGAAGAACTCATCCGGCGAGTCGTCCGACACCAGGAATTCCACGGTGCCGGCACCGGTGTAGTGGACGCTGCGGGCGGCCTGGCAGGCGGCCTCGCCGATCTTCGCCCGGACGGCCTCGCCGTCGGGCAGTGATTCCAGCAGCGGTGACGGGGACTCCTCGATGACCTTCTGGTGCCGCCGCTGCAGGGAGCACTCGCGCTCCCCCAGGTGGATGACGTTGCCGTGGGTATCGGCCAGGACCTGCACCTCGATGTGCCGCGGGGACGTCACCAGGCGTTCCAGGAACAGGGTGTCGTCCCCGAACGCGCCCGCAGCAACGCGCCGCGCGGTGGCCAGGGCGGACGGCAGGTCCTCTGGCCGGTCCACGGCATGCATTCCCTTGCCGCCGCCGCCCGCCGAGGGCTTGATCAGCAGGGGGAAACCCACGGCCGGGGCGGCCGCGATGAGTTCCGCATCCGTCATGCCGGGTTCGGCGATGCCCGGAACCACCGGAACGCCGTACCCCGACACGTGGTTTTTCGAGCGGATCTTGTCCCCCATGACATCCAGCGCCTCGGCCCCGGGGCCGATGAAGGCGATGCCGGCGGCCGCTAGTGCCCGGGCAAAGTCGGCATTCTCGCTCAGGAACCCGTAGCCCGGATGCACCGCCTGGGCACCGGAGTCCTGGCACGCCCTGATGATGGCGTCGATGCTGAGATAGCTCTCGGCCGCCGCGGCGGGCCCGATCCTGACGGCGGTGTCGGCTTCGCGCACGTGGCGGGCACCGGCGTCGGCATCGCTGTAGACCGCAACGGAACGGATTCCCATGGCGCGCAGGGTCCTGATCACCCGGCAGGCAATCTCACCGCGGTTGGCCACCAGGACCGTGCGGAACTTACGTTCGATAGTCATGTCAGGCTCACATCCGGAAGAGGCCGAAGGAGGGCTCCGGCAGCGGGACGCGGGAGACGACGTCGAGGGCCAGGCCCAGGACCGTGCGGGTGTCCGCGGGGTCGATCACGCCGTCGTCCCACAGGCGTGCCGTGGAATAGTAGGGGCTGCCCTGGTCCTCGTACTGCTGCCGGATGGGAGCCTTGAAGGCTTCTTCCTCCTCGGCGGACCACTCCTGCCCGGCTGCCTCATACTGGTCGCGCTTGACGGTGGCCAGGACGCTGGAGGCCTGGTTGCCGCCCATGACGGAAATCCGGCTGGCGGGCCACATCCACAGGAAGCGCGGTGAATAAGCCCGCCCGCACATCGAGTAGTTGCCGGCACCGAAGGACCCGCCGATCACCACCGTCAGCTTGGGCACGCGCGTGGTAGCGACGGCGGTGACCATCTTGGCGCCGTTCTTGGCAATGCCGCCCTGCTCGTAGTCCTTGCCCACCATGAAGCCGGAGATATTCTGCAGAAAGATCAGCGGGACGCCGCGTTGGTCGCAGAGTTCAATGAAGTGGGCGCCCTTGAGTGCCGACTCGCTGAAGAGCACGCCGTTGTTGGCCACGATGCCCACGGGGTGTCCGTGCAGCCGGGCGAATCCGGTCACCAGGGTGGCACCGTAATTCTTCTTGAACTCATGGAAGCGGCTGCCGTCCACAAGCCGGGCGATGACCTCCCGGACGTCGTACTGCGCATTGACGTCCGTGGGGACGGCGCCGTAGAGCTGGCCGGGCTCGGCAACGGGTTCGACGGCGGCGTCCACGTCCCAGACGGGCTGCGCGGGCACCGGCAGTGTGGCCACGATGTCACGGACGATCTGCAGGGCGTGCTCGTCGTTTTCGGCGAGGTGGTCACTGACACCGGAAATCCGCGAGTGCACCTCGCCGCCCCCGAGCTCTTCGGCGCTGACGACCTCGCCGATGGCCGCCTTCACCAGGGGCGGCCCGCCCAGGAAGATGGTTCCCTGGTTGCGGACAATCACCGTTTCATCGCTCATCGCGGGAACGTAGGCGCCCCCTGCGGTGCAGGAGCCCATGACGGCGGCGATCTGCGGAATCCGCGCGGCTGACATCCTGGCCTGGTTGTAAAAGATGCGGCCGAAATGGTCCCGGTCCGGGAACACCTCGTCCTGCTTCGGGAGGAAGGCCCCGCCCGAATCCACCAGGTAGATGCACGGGAGCCGGTTTTCGAGCGCGATCTCCTGCGCCCTGAGGTGCTTCTTGACCGTCATGGGATAGTAGGTGCCGCCCTTGACGGTGGCGTCGTTGGAAATGACCAGCACATGGCGGCCGTGCACCAGGCCGATGCCCGTGATGATGCCGGCGCCGGGTGAATCGTCGTTGTACATACCGTTCGCTGCCAGCGGGGCAATCTCAAGGAAGGGGCTGCCGTCGTCGAGAAGCCGGTCAATCCGCTCCCGGGGAAGCAGCTTGCCGCGGGACATGTGCCGCTCACGGGATTTTTCCGGCCCGCCCAGCGCCGTGGTGGCAAGACGTTTCCGCAGCTCGTCGGCGAGCGCGCGCTGCGCAAGGCTGTTCGCCTCAAACGCGCTACCGGCGGTATCCAGCCGGCTGGCGAGTGTCTCCATTGACCGCTTCCATTCCCGGGCACTTCCGGCGGCAGTCGCGCCGCATTTCGGTTAGTGCCTCGTAACTGAGTTTAGGTTAGTCTCTAGTGACTGTGATGTCCAACACAGGATGTTGGTAGAGTTCTTTGGGTTTTCGAGGAGGAAATGTGCCCACCACAGATCACGGAGAGCTCACCGCTGCCGGCCAGGCCGCGCCCGGCCAAGAAACAGCGCCCGGCCCTGATTCAACACCCGGCCCCACCCAGCGCAGCCGGGCGAAGGAATCCCGCCGGCAGGCGCTGCTGTCAGCCGCGGCCACGCTCTTCGCCGGCAACGGCTTCAATAGGGTCTCCCTCGAGGACCTCGGGGCCGCAGCCGGAGTGAGCGGACCGGCCGTATACCGCCACTTCCCGGGCAAGCAGGCCGTGCTCGGCGCGTTGCTGCTCACTGTCAGCCAGGACCTGCTCGACGGCGGCCGCCGCGTGGTTGCCAACGCCGCCGAACCCTCCGCGGCTTTGGCCCGTCTGGTGCAGTTCCATGTGGACTTCGCCCTCAGCAACCCCGACGTGATCCGGGTCCAGGACCGGGATTTCAGCAACCTGACCAGTGAAGACCAGGAGCAGGTGCGGGCCCTGCAGCGCAGCTACGTGGAGGTGTGGGTTGACGTGCTCGCCGGCATCCATGGCACCACAGACACCGCAGAACTGCGCATGCGCGCCCTGGCAACCTTCGGCCTCATCAACTCGACGCCGCACTCTGTCCGCAACCACGGCCGGCGGATGGCCATCAGGTCGGCCCGGCCGCTCCTGGAGAACATGGCGCTGGCGGCCCTGCTGGTGACGTCCAGCCCGCTCGGCACCTGAGCCCTCCCCCTGCTGGCCCCGCGCCTATCCGGCATCCCTGGGCCAGGGTGCCGCGGCGAACCTCCCGCCAGGCCAAAACGGGGCACTTCGATACGGACACGCCGACGTTGGGGCCATCAAACCCCCACTGCGGCGCCAAAGTACCCCGTTTTGGTTGCAGGCTCGAAAGAAACTGCGGTGAAGGATCAGGCCATTGCGAGGGCCATGCCGGGATCCGCGAGAAGGGCACCGACGTCAGCCAGGAACCTGGAGCCCTGCTCACCGTCCACCAGCCGGTGGTCGAAGGACAGGCTCAAGGTCATGACCTGCCGCAGTGCGACCTGGTCCTGGTACTCCCATGGCATCTTGCGGACGGCGCCCATGGCGAGGATCGCGGCCTCCCCCGGGTTGAGGATGGGCGTGCCGGCGTCGATCCCGAAGACACCGATGTTGGTGATGGAGATGGTGCCACCTGAAAGGTCCTCCGGGCTGGTCTTGCCTGCCCTGGCGGTGTCCGTCAGTTCCGCGAGCGCCGTGGAAAGGTCCACGAGCGCCAGGCGGTCGGCGTCCTTGATATTGGGGACGGTGAGCCCGCGCGGGGTTGCGGCCGCGATACCCAGGTTCACGTAGTTGAACTGCACGATCTCCTGGTTGGCCTCGTCCCACTTGGCATTGAGCCCGGGGTTGCGGCGCAGCGCGATCAGCACGGCCTTGGCCACGAGGGTCAGCGGCGTCAGCTTGTGGCCGGCAAAGGCCTTGCTCTCCTTCAGCCTTGCCAGCAGTTCCATGGCCGGCGTGACGTCCACCGTGAGGAATTCCGTGACGTGCGGCGCCGTGAAGGCACTGCTGACCATCGCGGCTGCCGTGAATTTGCGGACACCCTTGATTGGCGTGCGGACCTCGCGCTCGCCCTGTGGCACAGCCTGGGGTGCCGCCGGCTGTGCCGCCAACTCGTGCGCCGCTGCGGGAAGGTCCCCGCCGCCCACGAAGTTGCGGACGTCGTCCCGGGTAATCAGGCCGCTGGGACCGCTTCCGGCCACCTTTTCCAGTTCGACACCCAGGTCCTTGGCAAGCTTCCGGACCGGCGGTGTGGAACGCGGGCGCTCAGCGGACTTGGTTTCGGCAGGCTTGGTTTCCACAGGCCTGATTTCGGCAGGCTCAGCCAGCGGGGCTTTGGTTTCGACGGGCTTGGTCTCGACGGGCCGGGGCTCGGCCGGCTCGGCCAGCGTGCGCTGCCGCCGGACTGGGCGGCCGGTGCTTTCGACCACGGCGCCGTACCCGACGAGGTTGGGTTCCCTTTTGGGGAGCGCCGCCTCAGCCGGGGCAGCAGCGGCAGGCTGGGTGCCGGCGTCGTCCTTCACCTCGAACGAGACGATCGGCTTGCCCACCTCCACGACCGTTCCCGGCTGTTCATGCAGGGCGGTGATGACGCCGGCGAACGGGGAAGGCAACTCCACCACCGCCTTGGCAGTCTCCACCTCGGCAATGACCTGGTTCAGGCTGACGGTATCCCCTACCCCCACCTTCCAGCTGACGATTTCCGATTCGGTCAGTCCTTCGCCAAGATCGGGCAGCCGGAATTCCTTGATCATGGTGGCGGTCATCCTTCCAGCCCGCTCAGCGAATTCGGCCGGCCCAGCGCGCGGTCCACGCCGTCGAGAATCCGGTCAAGATCCGGAAGGTGGTGCATCTCCACCCTCGAATAGGGGTATGGCACGTCAAACCCGGTGATGCGGACGGGTGCGGCCTCAAGGTGGTAGAAGCAGCGTTCGGTAATGCTGGCCGCAACCTCCGCGCCGAGTCCGCCCGACTGCCCGGCCTCATGGGTGATCACCAGCCTGCCCGTCTTGCGGACGGAGGCCTCCACGGTGGCGAAATCGACGGGAGCCAGCGAGCGCAGGTCGATGACCTCCACAGAGACTCCCTCGTCCGCGGCCGCCGTGGCAGCATCGCGGGCGGTCTTGACCAACGGCCCGTAGGCGACGAGCGTGACGTCGCTGCCGTCCGTGACCACCCTCGCCTGGCCCATTGGCGGGGCCGAAGCAGGATCGAGCGCCTCGTCCACCTCGCCTTTGTCGTGGTAGCGGCGTTTGGGCTCAAAGAACACCACGGGGTCGTCGCAGGAAATGGCCTGCTGGATCATGGTGTGGGCATCCTGCGGGCTGGCCGGCGTAATCACGCGCAGGCCCGCGGTGTGCGCGAAGTAAGCCTCAGGCGACTCGGAGTGGTGTTCCGGGGACCCGATGCCGCCGCCGAACGGGATGCGTATGGTGATGGGCATTTTCACGGTGCCCCGGCTGCGGTAATGCATCTTCGCCACCTGGGACACGATCTGGTCGAAGGCGGGGTAGACGAAGCCGTCGAACTGGATTTCCACCACCGGGCGGTACCCGCGGTAGGCCAGGCCCACAGCGGTGCCCACAATCCCGGACTCGGCCAGGGGCGTGTCCACTACGCGGTGCTTGCCGAAGTCCTTCTGCAGCCCGTCGGTCACGCGGAAGACACCACCAAGGGTGCCGATGTCCTCGCCCATGAGGACCACTTTGGGATCGTTGTCGAGGGATCTGCGAAGGCCGGAGTTTATTGCCCGCGCAAAGGTCATCTGCGTCATCAGCGCGCACCTTCTTCTTGGGTTGCCGCGTCGGGATCGCCGAAACTGGCAAGGTAACGGGAGTAGTGGTCCTGCTGGCGTTCCAGCCAGGAGTTGGGGGTGCTGTAGACGTGCTGGAACACGTCGAGGGGGGCGGGGTCCGGCATGTCCACGCAGCCGGCCCGCAGCTCGCGGGCGACGGCGTCTGCCTTGGTCCGCACGCTGGTTTCGAACTCCTCGGTGAACAGGCCCTTCCGGTCCAGCAGCGCATGGACCCGGCCGATGGGGTCCTTGGCCGCCCAGTCCTCGAGTTCGTTGGGGTCGCGGTACCGGGTGGGATCGTCTGCCGTCGTATGCGGTCCCATCCGGTAGGTGACGGCCTCGATGAAGGTGGGGCCGCCGCCGCGGCGGGCACGGTCAAGGGCCACCCGCGTGGCTGCCATGACCGCCAGCACGTCGTTGCCGTCAACGCGCATGCTCGGGAGTCCGAATCCGATCCCGCGTTCCACCAGCTGTGTGTGGGACTGGAGGCGCACCGGTTCGGAGATGGCCCAGTGGTTGTTCTGGCAGAAGAACACGAGAGGGACCTGGTAACTGGCGGCGAAGACCATGGCCTCGCTGACATCGCCCTCGCTGGTGGCTCCGTCGCCGAAGTAAACAATGGCCGCGGAATCGGCGCCGTCGTTCTGGATTCCCATGGCGTACCCGGTGGCATGCAGCGTCTGCGCCCCGATGACGATCTGCGGTATTGCCATGTTGACCGTGTACGGGTCCCAACCGCCGGAGGCGGCGCCGCGCCAGACGCGCAGAATGTCCGGCAGGTCGACCCCGCGGCAGTAGGCAACACCGTTCTCGCGGTAGCTGGGGAAAATGAAGTCGTCGTCCCGCAGGGCCCGCACGGAGCCCACCTGCGAGGCCTCCTGGCCCAGCAGCGGTGGCCACAGACCCAGCTCACCCTGGCGCTGCAGGGCGGTAGCCTCTTTGTCGATCCGCCGGATCACCACCAGGTCCTCGTAAAGCGAGCACAGCTGCTCGTCCGAGATGTCCTTGACCCAGGGGTCATACTCCGGATGGCTGACGCGCTCCCCCGCGGGGGTGATCAGCTGAACCATGCCGTGGCCTGCGCCACCCTGGTGCCCTGCCTTGTTGTCCCGGCCGGCGGTTGTTCCGCCCTGGCCCGCATCGTCTGTCACCACTGTTGCCGCAACCTTCTGACGTCGTGTAACCATCCCGCGGCAGGACTTGTGATACCGCCGCATTCCGGCCTCCCGGGCGCCTTTGCCCCGGTTAATTGTGACCATACTCACAATGTTCAAGTGGTACAACCACTGCGGTGGAAACTGAGCAGAATGCACTGTTTGGCGGACTCAGACCGTGCTAGCCTTGCGCATTATGCAAGCTTTGGATGGCACTGACACCCGGCTGCTCTCCGCCCTGGCGCAGGATCCCCGCCGTACTGTGGTGGCCCTCGCGCAAAAGCTCGGCCTTTCCCGCAACACCGTCCAGGCGCGCATGGCCCAGCTTGAGAAGAAGCACGCCTTCCTCTCGTTCGAGCGGCGCATCAATCCGGTGTCCCTGGGGTATCCGCTCATGGCCTTCATCTCGGTCCACGTCCAGCAGCAGAAGCTCGGTTCCCTCGCCGATGAACTGGCCGCCGTGCCGGAGATCCTCGAGGGCTATGGCCTGACCGGCTCTGCGGACCTGCTGCTGCGCGTGGTGGCACTGGACGCCGAGGACCTCTTCCGGATCAACGGGAAGATCCTGGCCTGCGACGGTGTCGAGCGGACCGATACCGCCCTGGCCATGGGGGAACTGATCCCGTTCCGGATCCAGCCGCTGCTGGACCGCAACTCAGCCGGAGAGTGAGCATGGCCGGCCGGCTGTAACCGCGGGACACATCGATGTTCGGCCGCGCGGGCGCTATAGGCTATTCCACAAACGTGACCGGGCGCCGGCGTGCCCGTTAATTGGAGCGCCGCTGGTGCGGTGCCGGAAAGGCCACCCTTGAGCAATCCCCCGCTCCCCCCGCAGCAGCCGGGCGGGCAACAGCCTGCTCCGCAGCAGCCCGGCACCTATCCGTCCTGCCCGAACCAGCCCGGTCCGCAGCAGCCGGGTCCCTATCCGTCCGGCCCAAACCAGCCCGGTCCGCAGCAGCCGGTTGGCCGGAGGCCGCTCCCGCCGTCTCCGTTCGGCCTGCCCGGCGTGCCGGCGGCCAGGAGCCGCAAGGGCACCTGGCTCGTGGCGGGCATTGTGGCGGGCGTGCTCTTGCTGGTGGGCGTCGGGGCGTGGCTCCTGATGAACCTCGTGGGCGGCGGCACCAGGCAGGCCGGGGACCTTGCGGACGGCTTCACCAAGCTGGTCATCGCGGGCGACACGGACAAGGCCTACAACGACTACATGGACCCCAGCCTCAAGGAGCAGCTGAGCCGCGAGGGCTTCGCTTCCGGCGTCCAGAGCCTCCAACTCGATCCGTCCTGCACCACGACCTACGACGACCTCAAGGTCACGACCGAGAACGGCAACAACATCGCGGATGTCGCAGGGCTCATCAAATGCCGGGACAAGGACATTGAACTCGTGTACCGGTTCGCCGGCAAGGACGACCTGAAAATGGTCACCATCCGGCTCCGGCCTAAGTCCTGATCCTCTTTTTTGACCGTCCACCCATCCAAGCGCATACCAGGGCCGAATTGCTTCCGAAGGGTCCCGCCCGGGGACTCCGCACCCAGGCCGGGCACCTGCCCGGCCCCAACCGGAAGGACATGGGCCATGCGCAACTCACCCAACCGACTTGTCGCCACCGTTTTCGGAGCCGTCTACCTGCTGGTGGGACTCGTTGGCTTCGCCGTGACGTCGGGAGTGGGCTTCTTCTCCACCGAAGGCGCCAACCTGATCATCTTCGAAGTCAACCCGCTGCACAACGTGATCCACCTGGCCATTGGCGCCGCACTGCTCTACGCCGGTGTCAAGGACGTCCAGCTGGCGCGCACCGTCAACACGGCAGTGGGTGCCGTGTACCTGCTGGTGGGCATCGTCGGCCTGTTCCTGCTCAACTCGCCGCTGAACATCATTGCCCTCAACGGCGCGGACAACGTACTCCACCTGGCGAGCGCCGTCCTGCTGCTCGGCGTCGGACTGTCCCTGGACAAGGTCCCCGCCACAGCCCGCGCCTAGAAGACCCGGCGCCTAAGAGATGATGACCAGCCAGGCCATCGCGGCAGCCCCGGCACCGCAGCAAACGTTCCGTTCCGATGCCGTGCGGCTGTTCGCGGGCTTCGCCGGGCTCGGTGCGGCAGCGGTCAACCTGGCCGTATCCTCCAGCCTGTTCGCGGCCGCCGGCCCTGTCCTCCCCGGGAGGGCGGCCGGCGCCGCGGCCGCCCTCGTCTGGGGAGGTGTCCTGCTGGGATGGACCGTTGCCGGGCTGAGCAGGAACCGCTTCCCGCTGCCGCGGACCTTCGCCGCAGTGCTGCCCGCCGCTGCCGCGGCGCACGTGGCGGCCATCACGCTGGGGGCCGGGACCGGAATGGCCGGCCTGGGCATCAGCCACCTCGCCGCCCTGCTACTGACCCTCATGGTCCTCGCGGCCACCTCATGGCTCCGCCGCAGCTCGCAGAAACTTCCCGGCATGCCGGGCCGGAACGCTGCTGCCCGGCTGGGCGCCGGTCAGCTGCTCGCCGCCGCGTTCGCCGGGGCACTGCTGGTTGCAGCCATTACGACGCCGGGACTCGCCGCGTCGACGGCAGGCCAGTTCGCGGTCCCGCACGGTGAACACACCCGGGGCCACCACGCGCCATAAGTGCGCCGGCGGCCACAAAGGCAGGAGCCCCCGCGCAGTTCACGATGCGCGGGGGCTCCTGCCCTGGTAAGGCCGGACGGAAGAAGCTAGTGCTCCACGGCCTTCTCGGCGCCGACCCCGGTCAGTGACCGGACCTCCATTTCGGCCTGCTTGCTGCGGTCCTCCTGCTTCTTGTCCAGGACGGTGCCCAGCCAGCCCAGCAGGAAGGCCAGCGGGATGGACACAATGCCCGGGTTGCTCAACGGGAAGATGGCGAAGTTGGCGTTCTTGATCATGGACGTCGCACCGCCGGACACCACCGGCGACAGTGCGATCAGGATGATCGCGGAGGCGAGCCCTCCGTACATGCTCCAGATCGCTCCCTGGGTGGTGAACCGGCGCCAGAACAGCGAGTAGATGATGGTGGGCAGGTTGGCCGAGGCGGCCACCGCGAAGGCCAGAGCCACCAGGAAGGCCACGTTCTGGCCGTTGGCCAGGATGCCGCCCAGGATGGCGAGGATGCCGATCACGATTACGGTGCGGCGTGCGACTTTAACTTCAGTGTCGGCGTCGGCCTTTCCCTTGGCTATGACATTGGCATAGATGTCATGCGCGAACGAGGCGGCAGCGGTGATGGTGAGGCCGGCGACCACGGCGAGGATCGTGGCAAAAGCCACCGCCGAGATGAAGCCCAGCAGCAGCGGCCCGCCCAGGTGGAAGGCCAGCAGCGGTGCTGCCGAGTTCACGCCGCCCGGCGCGTTCTTGATGGTGTCCGCACCCACCAGGGCAGCGGCGCCGTAGCCCAGGACCAGAGTGAAGATGTAGAACAGCCCGATCAGCCAGATGGACCACACCACGGACTTGCGGGCTTCCTTGGCGGTGGGGACGGTGTAGAAGCGCATGAGCACGTGCGGCAGAGCGGCGGTGCCCAGCACCAGGGCAAGGCCCAGGGACATGAAGTCCAGCTTGGATGTTTCGGTCTTGCCGTACTGCAGGCCGGGGTTCAGAACGGCCGGATTGTTCGCCGCCTCCACCGCGCCGCCCAGCAGGCTGGAGAGGTTGAACCCGTAGATGGCCAGGACCCAGAGGGTCATGACGGCGGCACCGGCGATGAGCAGGATGGCCTTGATGATCTGCACCCAGGTGGTGCCCTTCATGCCGCCGATCAGGACGTACATGATCATGAGCGCGCCGACGACGATGATCACCAGCGACTGTCCGCCCCAGTCGCTGATGCCGAGCAGCAGGGAGATCAGGCTTCCGGCACCGGCCATCTGGGCCAGGAGGTAGAAGAAGCAGACGGCCAGGGTGGAGATGGCGGCGGCGATGCGGACCGGGCGCTGCCGAAGGCGGAAGGACAGGACGTCCGCCATGGTGAACTTGCCGGTGTTCCGCAGCAGTTCGGCGACGAGCAGGAGGGCCACAAGCCAGGCAACAAGGAAGCCGATGGAGTACATGAAGCCGTCGTATCCGTTGATGGCGATGGCCCCGGTAATGCCCAGGAAGGAGGCAGCTGACAGGTAGTCGCCCGCGATGGCCGTTCCGTTCTGCGAACCGGTGAAGGAGCGGCCGGCGGCGTAGTAGTCGGCTGCTGTCCTGTTGTTCCGGCTGGCCCGGAAGACGATCACCATGGTGACTGCGACGAACAGGCCGAAGATGCCCATGTTCAGCAGCGTGGTGTCCTTCAGCGCCGAGACGTCAACCGCTGTGGGAATGCTGATCATTGTGTTCCTCCGCCTACTGAACTGCCTGATGCCGTGCTGCCGGTCTTGTCGTACTCGTGGCCCTCAATGCCGTGCCGGATGTCGGTGGCGATCGGGTCCAGGCGCCTGTTCGAGTAGCTGACGTACCAGCCGGTGATGGCGAAGGTGGTCACGAACTGCAACAGCCCCATGATGATGCCGATGTTGATGTTGCCCCACACCTTGGTGGACATGAAGTCCACGGCGTAGGCGGCAAGGATGACGTACGCGAAGTACCAGAGCAGAAACGCGATGGCCATGGGGAACACGAAGCTGCGGTGGCGCTTGCGCAGCTCCCTGAACTGTTGGGTGGCCTGGACTTCCTCGAAGTCCGCGGACGCCGGGGCGTCCGGAGTTCGGGCATCGTTACCCATCATTCCTCCTCATTGAGACTGTCTCCCACACCGGCTGCACGATTCACCAGCCAAATGTGACTGTCCTCACTGTGCGTCGTAGCGCGGATGTTTTTATAGTGGATGCGCGCTTCCGGTCGGTCAACGGCGTCGATGCTGCGCCAAACGGCACGCGCTACGCTGGGCAGCATGCCGGACTCGCCTCTCTATTCCGCGGCCGCCGTGGCCGTCATCGCGCTCGCGGTGGCCGCCGTCGTCGCTATCGGCCTCAAGGTGCTGCGCTCCTTCCGCGACCTGGGCACTGACGCCGAACGGGCCACCTACAACACCCTCCACGCCGCGTCGAAAGCCGGACGCCACCTGCGGACCGGCCTGAACCCCGCTGGCGCTGCAAAAGCCAGCCGCCAGCTGCGGGCCCTGCTCGGCTGTGACGCGCTGGCCATCCTAGACGTGTCCGGCGTGCTGGCCTGGGACGGGACGGCCGAGGAGCTGCGGACCCGGCTGGCGGGCCTGGCCGCGGAGGTCCTGGCCAGCGGAAGGACGCAGGTGTTCAACGCTGCCGACCTGCAGCTCCACTCCCCCAAATCCGGATCCGTTGCCGCCGCCGTCGTTGCTCCCGTGCGGGCCGGCGCACGGGTGGTGGGTGCCGTGGCTGCCTTGGCGCCGCAGGCAGGAGCGGGGCTGGTGCGTGCCACCACCGAAGTCGCCGACTGGGTGGCAGCGCAGGTGGAGCTGGCCGAGCTGGACGCCTCCCGGACACTCCTGATGGAGGCCGAGGTGCGGGCACTCCGCGCCCAGATCAGCCCGCACTTCATCTACAACTCGCTGAACGCGATCGCCTCCTTTATCAACACCGACCCGGCCCGGGCCCGGGAACTCGTGGTGGAGTTTGCGGATTTCACCCGGTACTCGTTCCGCCGGCACGGGGACTTCACCACCCTGGCCGAGGAGCTGCGGTGCATCGACAGGTACCTGCTGCTGGAGCGGGCACGGTTCGGTGAGCGGGTTCAGGTCAGCCTGCGGATCGCGCCGGAGGTGCTGAGCACGGTGATCCCCTTTCTGAGCCTGCAGCCGCTCGTGGAGAACGCCGTCCGGCACGGCCTGGAGGCCAAGGAGGGGCCCGGCCACATCACCATCTGCGCCAATGATTCGGGCGCGTTCGCCGAGGTGACCATAGAGGACGACGGCGTGGGCATGGACCCGGTGCAGCTGCAGTCCATGCTCGCCGGCCACACGGACGGCGAGCATGTGGGGCTGCGGAACGTCGATGCCCGCCTCCGGCAGGTGTACGGGGACGACCACGGCCTGGTGATCGAGACGGCTCCCGGAGAAGGCACGCTCATCACCATGCGGGTCCCCAAGTCCCAGCCGGACCATGACGCCTGAAATACACGATGCCTGAACGCCCGGCGCGCGTGGCCGCGGCAGGGACCCGGAAAGATAACCTAGGACCATGATTAACGTTCTCGTCGTCGACGACGAGCTGCCCGCAGTCGAGGAGCTTGCCTTCCTCCTCGGCCGTGATGAGCGGATCGGCACCATCCTGCGCGCCTCCTCCGGCGCCGAGGCCCTGCGGGTCCTCGAAGCCGGCGCTGTGGACGCTGTCTTCCTCGACATCCACATGCCGGCAGTGTCCGGCCTGGACATCGCCCGGGCCATTTCCCGCAGCAGCCGGCCGCCCGCCGTCGTTTTTGTCACTGCCGACGAGGACTGTGCGCTTGAGGCGTTCGAGCTGGCGGCTGTGGACTATCTGCTCAAACCCGTGCGGGCCGAGCGGCTGGCCAGCTCCGTGGGCCGGATCAGTGAGCTGATCCGCGACGGCGGGGCCGCGCCGGAGATGATCACCGTGGACCAAGGCGGCACCACCAGGATGATCCGGCGCGAAGACGTCACGTACGTCCAGGCCCAGGGCGACTATGCGCGGCTCCACACAGCCGACGCCAGCTACCTGATCCGTGTTCCGCTGGCAGACCTCGAACAGCAGTGGGCGGACGCGGGCTTCATCCGCACCCACCGTTCCTACCTCGTGGCACTCGCCCACGTCTCGCACCTCAGGCTCGCCGCCGGCCGGCCCAGCGTCTCCGTCGAGGACGCCGAACTGCCGATCAGCCGCCGGCACCTGCCGGCCGTCCGCGAGAAGCTTGAGGCAACCCGGATCCGGCCCCAGGCATGACCCGTGTCAGGGTCACGGCGCCCCGTTCGGCGTCGCGCATATATCCCGACTCCTCGGCCGACCCGCGCGAGTCCGCCGAGGAGTCGGCCGTCGGCCAGGTGTTCGTCCGCTCGCTGATCCGCTCCCAGCTCCGGCTTGCCCTGGTGGTGGCCGGCGGATTCCTGCTGATCCTCGGCGCCTTTCCGCTGCTGCTCGCGGCGATACCGGAGATGGCTGAAACCCGGCTCGCCGGAATCCCCCTGGACTGGCTCCTGCTGGGAGCCGGGATCTATCCCGTGACAGGAATCAGCGCCTGGCTGTACATCCGCAGCGCAGCACGCAACGAGGCCCGTTACCGAGACCTCGCAGGCGACCGGTGATGCTGGGGTGAATCCTGCAGTGGGCATTGCGGCGGTGGCCGCCGTTTCCGTGGCGACGGCGGTGATCGGTTTCTATGGACTGCGGATCTCGCGGACCACCGGCGACTTCTACGTAGCCTCCCGGACCGTGCCCCCGTGGTGGAACGCGTCGGCGATCGGCGGGGAATATCTGTCCGCGGCCAGTTTCCTGGGCGTGGCCGGCCTGATCCTGCTGTCCGGCACGGATGCGCTCTGGTATCCCGTGGGCTACACCGCCGGATACCTGATGCTCCTGCTGTTCGTGGCCGCGCCGCTGCGCCGTTCCGGGGCCTACACCATCCCGGACTTCACCGAAGCGCGGCTGGATTCACGTGCCGTGCGCCGGGTAACCAGCCTGGCCGTGGTCATTGTGGGCTGGCTCTACATCGTTCCGCAGCTGCACGGCGCCGCCCTGACCATCCGGACCACCACGGGGCTGCCCGCCTGGGCGGGCTCGACCGCCGTCGTGGTGGTGGTATGCCTCACCGTGGTGGCCGGCGGGATGCGTTCCATCACCTTCGTCCAGGCCTTCCAGTACTGGCTGAAGCTCACGGCGCTTGCGGTACCCCTCATCTTCATCCTGCTGGTGCTGGCAGACAACGGCTCGCCCGCAGTGACGGTGCCGGCCGCCAACCCCGACGGCGCGGATCCCGCCAGCCCCTACCAGAGCATCTCGCTGCTCGTTGCCCTGTTGTTCGGAACACTGGGGCTGCCGCACGTCCTGGTGCGCTTCTACACCAACCCGGACGGGCAGTCGGCGCGCCGGACCACGCTGATCGTGCTTGGCCTGCTGTCCGTGTTTTATCTGTTTCCGACGGCGTACGGCCTGGCCGGGCGCCTGTTCGCCCCGGACCTGGCGCGGGCGGGCCAGGCGGATGCGCTGGTGCTGCTGCTGCCGGGACGCCTGGTGGGCGGCCCGGCTGGCGAGCTGCTGTCCGCCCTGGTGGTGGCAGGGGCGTTCGCCGCTTTCCTGTCCACAACGTCCGGCCTGGTGGTCTCGCTTGCTGGTGTGATCAGCCAGGATGTGCTGGGCGGCAGTGTGCGCGGCTTCCGGGTGGCGGCGCTGATCTCGATCACCGTTCCGCTGGGTCTGGCGCTCATGACGGACTCGCTGGCCCTGGCCGGCAGCGTGGGCCTGGTCTTCGCGTTTACGGCATCCACGATCTGCCCGGTCTTGCTGCTGGGCATCTGGTGGCGGGGGCTGACCGACGCCGGTGCCATCGCGGGGATGGTGACGGGCGGGCTGCTGTGCGGCGGCGCCATGGTGGCGGGCTCGGTGCTGGGGGTAGCGGGGACGCCGCCGTGGCTGGCGCAGCCCGCGGCCTGGACCGTGCCGGCGGCCTTCACGGTGATGGTGGTGACGTCGCGGGCCACCCGGTCCCGGGTGCCGCGTACCATCACCAGGGTGATGGTACGGCTGCACACGCCTGAGCGGCCGCTGGCCACGGAGCGCTGATTCCAGGTCCCGAGCCGGGCGGTGAGGGCGTCAGTCGATGGCAGCCATCAGTTCGACCACCCGGTCGAGGAACGCGTCCACCTGGGTCTCCTCGTAGCCGTCCTGGCCCACGGCGGGCCGGAAGACGGCCCGGCGGACGTTGTCAACGCTGAGGGGCTTGTCCTGTTCGAGGTAGCCGATCAGGTCGCGGCACAGGCTGTCCACGTCCTTGGTGTTGTAGCTGCGTGACTTTTTCTTGGCCGGGCGGCGGAACCTTTCACCGTCGGGCCGGTGAAGCCGGCCGCGGAGTGTCCCGGACAGCTGGCCGATCTGCCGGAGCCAGGCGTCCTCGCCCCGCTCGGCGATAAGGTCGTCCCGCTCCCGGCGGGCGAAGGCGTCCTCCAGCCGGTCCAGCGCGGCGTCCACCGCGGTGGCCGAGTATCCGCCCTTGACAGGATCGAAGGACACGGACCGGACGTCGGCGCTTTTGATGGGGTGGGCGGCGGCCTCGGGCGTCTCCAGCGATACGCGCGCCTGCTGCAGGAACTGGTCCACCTGCTTGGCGTTGTAGCCGTACTCCGTCCGCGCCACACGTTCGAACGACGCCGGAATCTGCCGCTTGCTGTCCACTCTCACCATGTTTCCTTCGATACTTCATCGGCGGGTCGTAACCGCATTATTCTAGGGCGTTGCGGAGGGCCCGGGGGCCGTCCCGGGACAACCGGGACCGGAACGGCTCAGGCCCTTGAAAGGCTCAGGCGCCGGAGAACAGGACGAACAGCATGAAGGCCACGGGCGAGGCGAACACGATCGAGTCCAGCCGGTCCATCACCCCGCCGTGCCCCGGCAGGATGCTGCTCATGTCCTTGACGCCGAGTTCGCGCTTGACCATCGATTCGGCAAGGTCTCCGGCCGTGGCGGCCGCCACCATGCCGATCGCGAGCACCACCCCCACCCACCAGGGCTTGTCCAGCAGGAAGATACTGGCCAGCACCCCGACGAGCATCGCGCCGGCGATGGATCCGGCAAATCCCTCCCAGGACTTTTTCGGGCTGATCTTGGGCGCCATCGGGTGCTTGCCCATGCGTGCGCCCACAAGGTATCCGAACGTGTCGTTGGAAACCACCAGGAGCAGCAGGATGACAATCTGCCAGGCGCCCTCCGGCACCACTCCGCCGGGCCAAGGGCCCACCGGGGAAGCGCCGCCCTCCACGTGCAGCGGGAGTGCGGCGAAGCTGATCAGGAAGGGCACCCAGGCGAGGGCGAACACACCGGCGAAAATGCTGCGGGCCGAGCCCGTCGCACTTTCCACCGAGCGCCAGAGCAACACGGCCACGCTGCTGGCGAGCATCGCGAACAACAGGCTTTCCAGTCCGCCGAAGTAGGCCGAGAACGGCATGGCCAGTGTGCCCACCATGACAGGCACGATGGGCAGGCGCGTACCGTTCGCTTCAAGCGCCCGGAAAACCTCCCATACGCCGAAGGCGGCGAAGGTGGTGACGACGGCGACAAAGCCGAGTGGCAGGAAGAGCAGCCCGCCGAGCACCGCAAGAAGCATGGCCAGGCCCACGGCGATGGCCGCCGGCAGGTTGCGCCCAGCCCCGGGCGTGGGGTTGGGCCTTGGCTGGCGGGACCGGGTTCGGGCCCGCGCACCGGGGGCCTGCTGTGCCTGGCCCATCAGACCTCGAGCAGCTCAGCTTCCTTGCGCTTGAGGAGCTCGTCGATGCCGTCGACGTGCTGCTTGGTGATCGCGTCGAGTTCCTTCTCGCCCCGGGCGCCCTCATCCTCGCCCGCTTCGCCGTCCTTGACCAGGCGGTCCAGGGTTTCCTTGGCCTTGCGGCGGATGTTGCGGATGGACACCTTGGCGTCCTCACCCTTGGACTTGACGATTTTGACGTATTCCTTGCGGCGTTCCTTCGTCAGTTCCGGGATGGTGATGCGAATGACGTTGCCGTCGTTGGACGGGTTGGCGCCGACCTCTGAGTCGCTCAGCGCGCGCTCGATGTCGCGCAGTGCGGTCTTGTCGAACGGCGTGATGAGGATGGTGCGGGCATCGGGGATCGCGAAGGATGCCAGCTGCTGCAGCGGCGTGGGGGTCCCGTAGTACTCCACCATGACCTTGTTGTACAGCCCGGGGTTTGCCCGCCCGGTGCGGATCGAGGCGAAGTCTTCCTTGGCTACCTCAACCGCCTTGTCCATCTTGTCTCCGGCTTCGAGCAAGGTTTCTTCGATCACGATCTCTCCTCAGAAATTGGTTCCCGGCCAACCGGGGCATTTCACAATCCTGGCCCCGCCCACCGGGCGGGACCGTCCTAGAAATATCCTAGCTGTAACTAGGGCGTGACCAGCGTTCCCAGCGTTTCGCCGCGGATGGCGCGGGTGACGTTGCCTTCGCCTTCCATGCCAAACACCACCATGGAGAGCTTGTTGTCTTTGCACATGGTCATGGCGGTCTGGTCCATGACGCGGATGTCGCGGCGGAGTGCGTCGTCGTAGCTGAGCTTTTCCAGCTTCTCGGCCGCCGGGTCCTTCTTGGGGTCGGCCGTGTATACGCCGTCCACGCCGCTCTTGGCCATCAGGACGACGTCGGCGTGCACTTCGAGTGCACGCTGGGCTGCCACGGTGTCCGTGGAGAAGTAGGGCAGGCCGGCTCCGGCCCCGAAGATGACCACACGGTTCTTCTCCATGTGGCGGATGGCGCGGCGCGGGATATAGGCCTCGGCCACCTGCCCCATGGTGATGGCGCTCTGCACCCGGGTCTCAACACCGGCCTGTTCCAGGAAGTCCTGCAGGGCGAGGCAGTTCATGACCGTTCCCAGCATGCCCATGTAATCGGCACGCGAACGGTCCATGCCGCCGTCGGACAGTTCGGCGCCGCGGAAGAAGTTGCCGCCGCCGACCACGATGGCCACTTCGACCTCCGGAACGGCTGCCGCGATCTGCTTGGCCACGCCGCGGACAGTGTCCGGGTCGACGCCCAGCTTGCCGCCGCCGAAGACCTCACCGGACAGCTTCAGGAGGACCCGGCGCCTGGTTTTCTCTGACTGGACGGGAGTGTTGACGGCTTCCATGGTGCCTTCCGGTTGGTGAACTCTGAGCTAGGTTATCGCGCATCCGGCCAGCGCTCACATTCTTATGTGGCCGGTGCATGCAAAAGGGGCGGCCACCGAAGTGGCCACCCCCTTGCGTGTCAGACTAGGAGCCGACGCGGAAGCGCGTGAAAGCGGTTCCCTTGACGCCGGCCTCTTCGAGGACCTGCGCCACAGTCTTCTTGGCGTCCTTGGCGAATGCCTGGTCAACCAGGACCTCGCCCTTGTAGAAGCCGGTAACGCGGCCTTCGACGATCTTGGTCAGGGCAGCTTCGGGCTTGCCCTCGGCCTTGGCGGTTTCCTCGGCGATGCGGCGCTCGGATTCGACCAGTTCAGCCGGAACGTCCTCGCGGGAGAGGTAGTTCGGGGCCATCGCGGCGATGTGCACGGCAACGTCGTGGGCTGCGGTGGTGGCTGCTTCGCCTTCGCCGTCAACTGCGAACAGGACGCCGACCTGGGCCGGGAGGTCCTTGGAGGTCTTGTGCAGGTAAGCGTCGACCGTGGCGCCCTCGATGCGGGCGATGCGGCGGACAACAACCTTCTCGCCGAGGACAGCGCCCTCTTCGACGACAACCTCGGACAGCGGCTTGCCGTCAACATCGGTGGCGAGCAGGGTCTCGAGGTCGGCAGCGCCGGACTCGACGGCGATGGCCAGGACCTTGTCAGCCAGCTGGATGAACTTGTCAGCCTTGGCGACGAAGTCGGTCTCGCAGTTGACCTCGATCATTACGCCGACGCCGCCTTCGACCTTGGCAGCAACCAGGCCTTCGGCGGTGGAGCGGCCTTCGCGCTTGGTGGCGCCCTTCAGGCCCTTGATGCGGATGATCTCGATCGCCTTCTCGGCGTCGCCGTTGGCTTCGTCGAGAGCCTTCTTGACATCCATCATGCCGGCGCCGGTGCGCTCGCGCAGAGCCTTGATATCAGCGGCAGTGTAGTTCGCCATGTGAACCCCTCTGTCTAGAAAATTTTTGTGTGTACGGACCGACAGGACGGCTGCTCACCAGGTGAGCGGCCATCCTGTCAGTTGCCCGGGCGCTGCGGACAGCGCCCGGAAATCCCGATGAAGTTGTTACTTCGCGGAGTCGGTGCCCTCGGCGGCAGCCGGGGCTTCCTCAGCGGCGGGAGCAGCCTCGGCAGCCGGAGCCTCGGCCTTGCTGCCTTCGAGGAGCTCGCGCTCCCACTCAGCCAGGGGCTCTTCCGGAGTCTCGGTGGTGCCGGTTGCGCGCTGGTTGCGGGCGATCAAACCCTCGGCAACAGCGTCAGCAACAACGCGGGTCAGGAGGTTCACGGAGCGGATGGCGTCGTCGTTGCCCGGGATCGGGAAGTCGACCTCGTCCGGATCGCAGTTGGTGTCCAGGATGGCCACAACCGGGATGTTGAGCTTCTTGGCCTCGTCAACCGCGAGGTGCTCCTTCTTGGTGTCAACAACCCACAGCACGGACGGAGCCTTGGTCAGGTTGCGGATACCGCCGAGGTTGGACTCGAGCTTGGTGAGCTCGCGGCGGAGCAGCAGCAGTTCCTTCTTGGTGTAAGCGGAACCGGCGACGTCGTCGAAGTCGATCTCTTCGAGTTCCTTCATGCGCTGGATACGCTTGGCAACGGTCTGGAAGTTGGTGAGCATACCGCCGAGCCAACGCTGGTTGACGTACGGCTGGCCAACGCGGGTGGCCTGCTCGGCAATGGCTTCCTGGGCCTGCTTCTTGGTGCCGACGAACAGCACGGTGCCGCCGTGGGCGACGGTGGCCTTGACGAACTCGTAGGCGCGGTCGATGTAGGACAGCGACTGCTGGAGGTCAATGATGTAGATGCCGTTGCGCTCGGTGAAGATGAAGCGCTTCATCTTCGGGTTCCAACGGCGGGTCTGGTGTCCAAAGTGGACGCCGCTGTCAAGCAGCTGGCGCATGGTTACGACGGGCATGCCGACGCTCCTTCCGGCAGGTCATTCATGAGAACGGCCGCAGCCGCTCTTACCCTGCCAATAGTTGACGGTTATTTAGCCTTGCCCAGGCGGGCACAGGCTCCTGGCATCCATTGCACATCTCATCAGGACCGTTGCCGGACCCGACCGCGAGAGGCACAATCCTCCTCAGCAGCAAGCAGCTGCTTACCGGTTGTGGAGGGCTGGATACGCGTAGTCAGTTGCTGCTCCCCCGCACTCCTGAATGGGGCGTGCTGACGCTACCCATGTCCATGGAATGCCATGTCCATGAAATGCGTGGAGGGCACAGCGGACTGCTCCACCAAGTGTACTACAGCGGTCCGCGGCAAATGCACCGGATCCGCCTCGCCCCCGCCGCGGCGTAGGGCGTTTTCCACATAGGCCAAGGGCCCCGTTCCGGCAGCCGGACCGGGCGCCCATGCTGGGGACATGAAAGCTTACGTGATGCTGGCGCTGCTCCTGTTCACGACGGCGGCTGCACCTTCCGCCGCACCGGCACCTTCCGCTGTCCGCACCTTGCCCGCTGTTTCTGCTGCCGTTCCGGCCCCGGCGGCGTGGAGCTGGCCGCTGGCGCCGCGGCCGGCGGTCCTGCGGCCCTTCGATCCCCCGCCCCAGCCGTGGCTGAGCGGGCACCGGGGCGTGGACCTTCGCGCCGCGTCCGACGGCGGCCCGGTCACCGCCCCGGAGTCCGGCACCGTCAGCTTCGTCGGCGTGGTGGTGGACCGGCCCGTTATCACCATTGACCACGGCAATGGCCTTCGCAGCAGCTTCGAACCGGTGCGGAGCCCGCTCAAAAAGGGCGTTTACGTGGCCAAAGGCGCCGTGGTGGGCACGCTGGTCGCCGGCCACTGCGGCCGGTCCCCGTGCGTGCACTGGGGTGTCCGCCGCGGCGAGGAGTACCTTAACCCGCTGTCCTTCATCCTGGACCTGCGGCCTTCGGTGCTGTTGCCGCTAAAGGGCAGCGGGGAACCGGGTGGTTAGACGATTGCGGAGACGCCGGTAACGGCCCGGCCCGCCACCAGAGTGTTCACCTCGTGGGTGCCCTCGTAGGAGTAGATCGCCTCCGCATCGGCAAAGATCTTTGCCATCTCGAAGTCCGTCACGATGCCGTTGCCACCGAGGAGGCTCCGGCCAATGGCCACGCTTTCGCGCATCCGGGCCGTGGTGAAGGCCTTGGCGAGGGCCGACTGCTCGTCCTTCGCCTGGCCTGCATCCTCAAGCTGGGACAGGCGCACCATCATGCCCATCGAACTGACGGCGTTCCCCAGGATCTGGACCAGCTGGCTCTGCACGAGCTGGAAAGAGGCCAGCGGGCGCCCGAACTGGTGCCGCTCCACGGCATAGCGCCGGGCCACGTCGAAGGCGGCGAGCTGCTGGCCCACCGCCTGCCAGGCGACAGCGAGGCGGGTGACCTTCAGGACCTTGTTGGTGTCACGGAAGCTGTTGGCGTTGGCCAGCTTGAAGAAGTCCGGCACCACCACGTCCTCGAGTGTGATGTCTGCGTTCTGCACGGTCCGCAGCGAAATCTTGTTCTCGATCTTCGTGGCGCTGAACCCGGGCAGCGCCGTATCCACGAGGAATGCCTTGACCTGGTTGTCGGCCACATCGCGGGCGTAGACCACCACCCAGTCGGAGAATGTCGCGTTGCCGATCCAGCGCTTCGCGCCGTTGAGGAACCAGTGGTCGCCGTCCCGCCTGGCCGTGGTGCGCGTGCCGCCGGCAACATCGGAGCCGCCCAGGGGTTCGGTCAGTCCGAAGGCCCCGATCTTGCGCAGCGAGTAGATGTCCGGCAACCAGGCATCCTGCTGTTCCGGGGAAGCCAGGGCTTCGATGGAGCCGGTGAAGAGGCCGTCGTGCACACCCATGAAGGTGGCGATGGAGGTATCCGCGCGGGTGACCTCAGCGTGCACTATGCCGGCGAAGAGATTGGAGTAACCCTGGCGCCTGACCGGGCTGACAAGGTCGAGCTCGGCCAGCTTGGGAATCAGTTCCAGCGGAAATTCACCGCGGTTCCAGCACTCCACGGCAATCGGCTTTACTTCCCGCGCCAGGAAGGAGCGCACCTCTGCCAGCCGGTCGCGCTCCTTGGAACTGAGCATCTCCTCAAAGGCGAAGAAGTCGCCGTCGGCGTAGGGCAGGCTGATGATATCTGTGGCAGCGGCGGACATGGCGCTCCTTCGCGGTGGCCGGCGGTCGCGAAGGAACAGAAACACGGGCGCCGGAAAGGACTAGTTACTCGCCAGTAACATATCGCAGGGGCGCAGGAAATGGAAAGAGCCCTGATCCGCGGAGTCGCAGATCAGGGCTCTGAAGGTAGGGCTACTCGGACTTGAACCGAGGACCTTAGGATTATGAGTCCCGCGCTCTAACCAGCTGAGCTATAGCCCCGTGCACCGGTCCCGCATTGCGGGAGGCGCGCCCTGCCAGCGCCGGCCCTCAAGGGGCCCGTCGTCGCTGGGCAGATTCACTCTAGCAAACCGGCGACAGGCTTCTGACCACTTCAGGCAAGCGTGGTCTTCAGACCACCTTGTCCTCGTAGTTCGCCCCATAGTAAAGATCCTCGAACGTCTGCAGGGTCCCCTCGATGCTGTGCGGCTCCACCATGCACCGGCTGGCGTTGCCCATGGCCTTGCGTTCTTCGGCCGGCAGCCGGAAGATCCGGGTGATTTTCTCCGCCAGGTCGGCGCTGTCATTCGGCGTGAACAGGTAGCCGTTTTCGCCGTCGCGCACCAGGTGCGGAAGGGCCATGGCGTCCGCCAGCAGGACAGGCGTCGATGCGGACATGGCCTCCAGCGTAACCAGCGACTGCAGTTCCGCCGTCCCGGGCATGCAGAACAGGTCGGCCCGGATGTAGGCCTCGCGGAGTTCGTCGTCGCTGGCGAGGCCCAGGAACTTCACCCGGTCCTGCAGGCCAAGCCGTTCCACCAGGGCCTCGAGCGACGGACGCACCTCGCCGCCGCCGACGATCTCCAGGTGGACGTTCAGGTCGGCGGGGGTGGCAGCCACCGCCTTGATCAGCACGTCAACGTGCTTTTCCTCCGCCAGCCGGCCCGCGAACAGCACGGTGGGATATTCGTGCGGCTCAATGATCTCGTCCGGCTTGAGCTCGTAGGCCGCCGAGTCGATGCCGTTGGACAGCGGGAGCACCTTGCGCAGGAAGGCATGCTGGTGCATCGCCTTGGCCGCCAGGGGCGTGGGCGTGGTGACGACATCCGCCTTGCCCATGACCTTGCCCATGTCTTTCCAGGAGATCTTCCCGATGAGGTCCTTGAACCACTGCGGGAACGGCAGGAACGGGTTAAGGTTCTCAGGCATGAAGTGGTTGGTGGCCACGATGCGGACGCCGCGCTTCACTGCCTCGTACAGGACGTGCTCGCCGATCATGTAATGGCTTTGGATGTGCACGACGTCCGGCTGGACCTTGTCGAACAGCAGGCTGATTTCCTTCTTGATCTCCCATGGAAAGCAGATCCGGAAATATTCGTGCGTGAAGACGCTGTGCGAACGGAGGCGGTGGACAGTCGCTTCGGCACGGAACTCCGTAAAGCTCTTGCCCTTGTCCTGCCGGCAGGCCAGCACGTGGACGTCGTGTCCGCGTTGTGTCATGCCCTTGGCCAGCCGGTAGCCGAACTGGGCGGCTCCGTTAACGTGGGGCGGGTACGTGTCCGCCGCGATGAGGATGGTCAGTGGGCGCTGGGCGTCGGGCATGGTCACGTAGAAAGCTCCTGGTGGTCATGGTGGTCGGCTGCGGCTGACCACACTGGCCGCTGCCGGCACGGGATGCACCGGCACATTCTTTCCTGGTCCGCAGTCAAAGTCGGCTAGTGGGACGCCCTGCCCGTGGCCTTCCGAACATCCTTCTTCCGTTTGGTGACCTCGGGATGGTGTCTTGAAAGGGCGATTACCCCCACGATAGCAAGGGTTGCCGCCGTCCCCATCGCAATCGCCATGACAGCGTGGACATCGGGGCGTAACTCGCCAAGGATCGTGATGCCGATGGCGATGCCCACAATGGGGTCGATCACGGTGAGACCGGCAATCACCAGGTCCGGCGGACCGGTGGAGTATGCGCTCTGCACGAACCAGGAGCCCAGTCCCCCGGCCGCTGCGATGGCCACCACCGAGTACCACGGCACATTCAGCAGGAAGAGGCCATTCGGATCCAGCAGGTGCTTGCCGATGATCCGCGTCAACACGGCTACGAAGCCAAACAGGATGCCGGCACCCAGGATGTAGATGAACGCACTCATGCGGTGCTTGAACATGGCGGCGAGGGTGCCGAAAATGCCCACCGCCAGGGCAAGCAGCAGCACAATCGTGAGCTCATCTTCCGGCGTGACGTGGTGGCTTTCCTGCGTGACGTTCACAGCGAGCAGGACGAACAGCGCCGAACCCGTCACGCACGCGGTGATCGCCACCACCGTGGCGCGGTTGATGCTCAGTCCCTGGTCCTTGGTGTTGACCACGGTGGTGATCACCAGGGCGATGGCGCCGATGGGCTGCACCACGGTGAGGGGTGCCGTCACCAGCGCCACGGCGTTCATCGCCATGCCGAGGCAGAGCAGGAAGAGGCCGAAGACCCACCGGGGGTTCCGCAGCAGGCGCAGGAAACCGTTGGAGCTCAGCGCCAGCCCGCCCGTGTCCGCCTTGACGGCGCTGCCCTGGCGCTGCGCACCGAAGGCGAGGCAAAAGGCGCCCAGGACCGCGAGCAAAACCGCAACCCAGACCATCAGCCGTTCCCGCCGTCGCCGGCAGCCAGCATTTTGCCTTTGCGCCGGATCGCCCAGAAATAGTTGTAGGCGGCAACCCAATGGCCAATAAGACCCAGCCCCAGCACCACCCAGGCCGCGACGAACCACGCTTCCGCGAACGGAATGGGCAGCCTGGACAGGACCAGGAGCGGAGTTCCCAGCAGCAGCAGTCCGGTCCGGGTTTTGCCCACCAGGCTGACGGGAAGGTCCGGGTGTCCGCGGAAGTAGAACAGCGACATGCCCAGCAGGACGGCATCGGGCACCACCAGCGCCGCCAGGTACCACCACTGCACGACGCCGGCGATCACCAGGGTGACGGCGACCGCGATCATGGCCAGCCGGTCGGCGATCGGGTCCAGAACGCGTCCCAGTTTGGAGGTCTGGTTGAACCGCCGGGCGACATATCCGTCAACCCAGTCGGTGCTGCCCATGATCGCCAGCACCAGCACAGCGAGTCCGTAGTCCTTCCGGGCCAGCACAAGCCAGACGAAGACCGGCACGCCCATGAAGCGCAGTACCGTGAGGAGATTTGGGACGGTGTAGACCAGGTCGCGGTCCACATGCGGCTGGCCGGGACGGGAACCAGCGCCGATGAATTTCATCAGCCCTCCCTCTCCGCGGCCAGCGGCCTCTTACAGTCTTCGTTCAGGACAAGGCTCAGCTCTTGAAGAGTTTGCGCAGCAAGGCGACCAGGACGGCCGTTGAGGCAGCAAGGGCAACGAGCGGCTTCCAGCGCGCCTCAAGCTGCCCGGGCAGCGAGCCTGCCGGAGCGCCGGAGCGGGCCGACGCCGACAGGGCGGCGAACCGTTCAACCGCCCGTCCGCGGACCTCCTGGAACCGCTCGTTGCCTTCCGCAGCGCGGTGCCTGGCGACGCCGAGCAGTGCCTGGGCCTGGGTCTTGACGTCGAGCTCCTCGCCGAGCTCATCACGTACGCCGGTGAGGTGCTCACGGCGCTGCTTCAGGCGGCGGCGCAGTTCAGGCTCGGTGGCCACGGGAACATCCACTGCCTCGGCGGCTTTCTTGGCTTCCTTGTCAGCCTTGGCCTTGGCCTTCTCGGCGGCCTTGGCTTCTGCCGCGGCCTTGGCCTGCGGTGAGTTGGGATCGAGCACGGCGGCATTGAAGTCCGAGCCCTCCTTGGCGATGCCAAGGTCATGCTTGAGGCCGCGGACGCTGTCCTCCGGAATCAGCGGCATGGCCTGTTTGAACTTCCGGAGTCCGATCAGACCGCCGATGAGGGCAATGAGCAGGAAAACCGCGCTGACGAGCAGCGCTGCCAGCCAGGCCGGCATGATGGTGGCCAGGCCCATGATCGCGGCGACAATCAGGCCGGTGACCAGGAGCGCCAAAAAAACGGCGGCCACGCCGAAGAAGGCTCCGGCGACGCCAAGCTGCTTGCCCTTGCGCTTCGCCTCGATCTTGGCCAGGGCGATCTCGTCATTGAGCTGGCGGGGCGCAAGCTTGAGGGCCAGTTTCACCGTCTTAGGCAGCGCGGTGATCCGCAATCCCTGGTTGGTCCGCCCGCTGTGACGTCCGCTCATAGGTTCCGCCTAACTGGTTCCGTCGTCGATTTTTCTTCGCTGCTGAGGGGGTTTCCGGTGCGCCCGCGCGCCCCCGCTGACAAAACTATCATTCAGTGTCAGCCGGAACTTCTGGAATTAGCCCCGGCGTGCCCTCCAACGCTGTAAAAGTCTGATCTGACAGCCCTAGGATGGGTCCTTGTGACCACCAGCAACCCGGGCGATGCGCTCAGCCGCCGGCAGAAATTCCTCTACATCCTTCTACTCGGCGCCCTCACCGCCCTCGGGCCGTTCACGGTGGACCTCTACCTGCCCGCATTCCCTGCCCTGGAAGCGAGCCTCAACGTCTCGGAGGCCGCAGTCCAGCTGACGCTGACCGGCACCACTGTCGGCTTTGCGCTGGGGCAGCTGGTGGTGGGGCCCTTCAGCGACAAGTTCGGACGCCGGCTCCCACTCATCCTGGCCACCACCCTGCACATCGCCGCCTCTCTAGGCGCCGCACTCTCCACCGACATTGCCACCCTGGGGGCGTTCCGTGTCCTCATGGGCATCGGGGCGGCAGGCGGCGGCGTGGTGGCGATGGCCATGGTCCGTGACCTGTTCAGCGGGTATGCCATGGTGAGGATGTTCTCCCGGATGGCACTGGTCAACGGGCTCGCGCCCATCCTGGCCCCCGTGATCGGGTCCCAGCTTCTCCTTGTCATGGCGTGGCCGGGCATCTTCGTCTTCCTGGCCTGCTACGGCACCGCGGTGATCCTGGCCGCCGTCGTGTTCGTCCGGGAGACGCTGCCGCCGGAGAAGCGCGGCCAGTCCGGCCTGACGGCCCGGCAGCGGTACCGCGTCCTGTTCTCTGACCGGATCTTCGTGGGCCTGCTGATGCTGGGTGGCATGAACTTCGGCGGACTGTTCACCTATCTCTCCGCGTCACCCTTCCTGTTCCAGGACGTTTTCGGGTTTTCACCCCAGGAGTACGGCCTCCTGTTCGGCATCAACTCGCTGGGCATCGTCGCCGGAGTGCAGACAAGCGCCCGGCTGATAAAGCGCGTCCCCCCGCAGTGGATCCTGGCCTGCTCCACCGCGTGGATGTTCCTGATGGCCGTCCTGATCGTCGTGTTCGACCAATTGGGGCTCGGGCTCTGGGGCGTCCTGGTTCCGCTGTGGTTCTACATCCTTGGCACGGGCTTCACCTTCCCTTGCGTCCAGGTCCTGGCGCTGGCCAGCCACGGAGCGCAGGCCGGCACCGCCGCCTCCCTTCTTGGGGCGTCCACATTCTTCATGGCCGGCATCATCTCGCCTGTGGTGGGGTGGCTGGGAGGAAATTCCGCCACGCCGATGGGGGCCGTCCAGGCCTGCTGCATCTTCCTTGCGGCGGCTGCCCTGTGGCTTGTGGTCCGCCCGCGGACCGTGCCCTCCATCCACTGACCCCTGTTCGCCTCCTCCTGCAGCCGCCGGCGGGTAGGCTGGCACCATGACCCGCAAACCCCACCGCAACGGCCGGGGGCTGTTCCTCGGAGCCATCCTCGGCGGCGTGGCCGGCTTCTTCGCCGGCAGGATGATGGGCAACGCTGTGCTCGGCATCCTGGTGGGGGCCGTCGTCGTTTCAGCCCTGCTGTACCGCGTGAATCCCGGGCCCTGGAACAGGCCCTAGGCCATCTGTTCGCCCGGGTAGCTGCGCGATAAAGTTGTTACGTGCCCCACTGGCAGGATCATCCTCCACTTCCGGCCACGTGGCAGCGGTGCGACTCCGGCATTCTGCCGTTGTGGTGGGACCGGCTGTGCACTCAGACCAGTGCCCAGTCGGCGGCGCTCTATGCGGCGGGACTTTTCACTGAGGACCGGCGCCGGCCCATAGCCCAGTGGTTCAACCCGGCTTTCAACGCTGCCCTGCTGGTGGCCCCGGAAACCTCCCCTGAGTGGCCCGTCCAGCGGTTCGGCATCTTCTATGCGCCGCCCGACGGCGGCTTCACCCGAGTGCACTCCTCGCCCCACGAATGGCACCCCAGGGAGCCGCGGAAGTCCCCGACGGAGCGGGAAGCGTTTGAGGCCGCCATAGCCGAAGCTGAGCGCTTCCTCCAGGTGGAGATGGATTTCGTCTAAGCCCAGGCAGCACATAAACCAGGCAGAACATAAAAAAGTCCCGCGGCCGGCTCTTGGGCCAACCGCGGGACTGTGCGCTCCTCCTGCTGGACTTGAACCAGCAACCCTTCGATTAACAGTCGAATGCTCTGCCAATTGAGCTAAGGAGGAATGAAGCAGGTATGACATTAGCAAACGTTCTGCCGCAATGTGAAATCGGCGCCGTTACTGGGAAGAAATACCCCTCCCGGGTATAAAAAAGTCCCCGTTCCGGAACCCGGAACGGGGACTGTGCGCTCCTCCTGCTGGACTTGAACCAGCAACCCTTCGATTAACAGTCGAATGCTCTGCCAATTGAGCTAAGGAGGAATGAAGCGGGTACCAGCCTAGCAAACACTTGCCCCGGAAACGAAATCGGTGCAGTGTCAGCGAAGATCGGCCACACAAAATCGGCACAGGTCACGCATCGGAGCGCAGCGACCGGCGCTCCATTTCAAGCATCATGAGCTCCCGGTTCAGCTGCTGGAACTCCTCGGGATGGGCAGCGGCATCCAGCCGCTGCAGCTGTCCCAGCTTGTCCGCCTTCACCCGGGTGATCTGCAGCTCGAACAGCCGGGCGAGGATGTCCCGGCAGTACTTCTGCACCGCCTCGGCGGTGTGGGCCGGCAGCGGAACCACAGCGAGCTCCGAAACCAGCGGCTGCAGCGGCTCGGGAACCTCCTGCCGCACCGCTTCCACCCACTGCACGGCGTCCCCGGAGAAGCCGGGAGCCGTGGCGCGGATGGCATCGTGGATGGCCTGGTAGGCGGGCGTGGCGAAGCGGGCGGTCGCGAACCGCTCCCAGGCCGCGCCGCCCAGCATGGCCGGTTCCTGCAGCGCCACCTCGAGGGCCTGCCGCTCCATGGACGCCACGGGATCCCGTGGATCCGGCCGGTGGAAGGACGGAAGAACGCCCGACGGCGGGAGCGCCCCTACGCCGGGCACGTTCCGGCCGGGCGGTACGCCCGGTGCCTGCGCGCTGGATGCCTGGGAGCCGTGTGCCTGCCCACCGTGTCCCTGGGGACCGGGCGCCTGGGTAACGTGTGCCTGCGAACCGGGGCCCGCCGAACCCTGTGCCCCGGGAGCACCGCGCTTGGCGGCGGCCGCGACGGCCCGTGTGACGTCCTCGATGGGCATCCCCAGCCACCCCGCCAGTTCCCTGGCGTAGCCGGGCCGGAGCCCGGCGTCGCGGATCTGGGCCACCACAGGCGCGGACTCTCGGAGCGCCGCGACACGTCCCTCCACGGTGTCCAGGTTGTGTTTCCTCAGGGCGGCACGGATGGCGAATTCGAAGAGCGGGCGCCGGGACGCGATCAGGTCCCGGACGGCGGTGTCGCCCCTCGTCTGGCGCAGGTCGCAGGGGTCGGCTCCGGTGGGCTCGACCGCCACGTAGGTCTGGGCCACGAAGCGCTGGTCCTCTTCAAAGGCCCGCAGGGCCGCCTTCTGGCCGGCGGCGTCGCCGTCGAAGGTGAAGATGACCTCTCCCCCGCTGCCGTCGTCGGAGAGCAGGCGGCGGGCAATCTTGATGTGGTCGGCGGCGAACGCCGTGCCGCAGGTGGCCACCGCCGTCGGAATTCCCGCGAGGTGGCAGGCCATGACGTCCGTGTATCCTTCTACCACCACCAGCTGGCGGTCCTTGGCGATGTTCCGCTTGGCGAGGTCGATGCCGTACAGCACCTGGGACTTCTTGTAGAGCGCGGTCTCCGGGGTGTTGAGGTACTTGGGGCCCTGGTCGTCCTCGTAGAGCTTGCGGGCGCCGAAGCCGATCGTGTCCCCAGCGATGTCCCGGATGGGCCAGATCAGGCGTCCCCGGAAGCGGTCGTAGATCCCGCGGTTGCCTTCGGAGAACATCCCCGTGAGCTTCAGTTCGGCGTCCGTGAATCCCCTGCCGCGCAGGTGCTTGAGCAGGGCGTCCCAGCCCTGGGGTGCATAGCCGACGCCGAAATGGTCTGCGGCCGCGCGGTCAAAGCCGCGCTGCTGCAGGAACTTCCGGCCCTCCGTGGCGCCGGCGGTCAGCAGCTGGGCGCGGAAGAACTCGTCGGCGATCTTGTGGGCGTCGAGGAGCCGCTGGCGCTTGCCGACTTCCTCGCGGCTGGGGCCCTTGCCGCCGTCCTCGTAGCGGAGTTCGTAGCCGATCCGCGCGGCCAGCTTCTCCACCGCCTCGTGGAAGGAGGTGTGGTCCAGCTTCTGCACGAAGGAGATGACGTCGCCGTCCTCGCCGCAGCCGAAGCAGTGGTAGCGGCCCACCTGCGGCCGGACGGTGAACGAGGGCGAGCGCTCGTCGTGGAACGGGCACAGGCCCTTGTAGGAACCGAGGCCGGCGCTCTTGAGCGTGACGTAGCCGTCGACGACTTCCTTGATGTCCGTTCGCTGGCGGACCTCGTCAATGTCTTCGCGTTTAATCAGCCCAGCCACGAAGCAATCCTAAATCCGGTGCGCAGGGCCGGGCGCCCCGCCGTCGGCCGTATGTGGACCGGTGAGTCCAACATCACCACAGGGACGGCAGGCTGCCCACGAGCCGTTCGTACATAGCCAGCGCAGAGCCGTCCGTCAGCGAAGCCACCTGGTCGATGACCACCCGCAGCCGGGCGGCGTCGTCGGCTGCTTCGCGCCAGTCGGCGGCGAACATGGGTTCGAGATGGCGGTCTCCGGTGGCGTTCAGCGCGGTCACCAGGGCGTGGAGCACCTCGCGCTGGCGTTCGTAGATGGGCTGCCGGTGGTCCGTGGTCATCACGAAGGTGGTGGCCAGGCCCTTCATCACCGCGATCTCCAGGACCGTCTCTTCCGGCACCATGAGTTCGGCGTTGTAGCGGGTGAGGTTCGCCGGGCCGTATACGGCGCGGGTGGTTTCCAGCGCGCTCTGGCAGAACCGGCCAATGAGCTGGCTGGTCATGTCCTTCAGCGCCGCCATGGACTTGCGGCTGCCGTCCGCCTCGCGCACCCAGACGTCGGTGGCTTCCAGCCGGGCGAGGGCGGCGTCGATGGCCGCGGGCTCGTTGTGCGGCAGGTACCACTGCTTGGCGTAGCCCACCACGCGGGCCCGGTGGTCCGGGTTGTCCATCCACCGCAGCTGGAAGTGGCCGGCCACGATGGCGTCCTCGACGTCGTGCACGGAGTACGAGATGTCGTCCGCGAGGTCCATGACCTGCGCCTCGAGGCAGGACCGCCGCTCGGGGGCACCTTCCCGGATCCAGTTGAAGATGGGCAGGTCATCCTCGTAGGCGCCGAACTTGCTGGTCCGCTGGCCGTGGATCACGGGTGCGTCCAGGGCGGACCACGGGTATTTCGATGCCGCGTCCAGGCTTGCCCGGGTGAGGTTCAGTCCGGCCGGCCTTCCCTCCCGGTCAATGACCTTGGGCTCCAGGCGGGTGAGCAGCCGGAGCGTCTGGGCGTTGCCTTCGAATCCGCCGATGGCGTGGGCCATCTCATTGAGCGCCGATTCGCCGTTGTGCCCGAACGGCGGGTGGCCGAGGTCATGGCTGAGGCAGGCGGTGTCCACCACGTCGGGGTCGCAGCCGAGTGCGCGGCCCAGTTCCCGGCCGACCTGTGCCACCTCGAGGCTGTGGGTGAGCCGGGTGCGGACAAAGTCGTCGGTGTCCGGAGCGACCACCTGCGTCTTGGCACCGAGCCGGCGCAGGGCCGAGGAGTGCAGGACGCGGGCGCGGTCCCGCTCGAAGTCGGAGCGGTACGTGCTTTTGGGCGGCTCTTCCACCCAGCGGGCGGAATCGTTGGCCTCGTAGCCTGGCAGGGCCTGGGGCACGGCGCGGGCCTCCGCCAACCGGCTTTCAGCCACCGGACACATCCAGTTCCGCCGCGGCGATATCGCGCGACTGGTCCTCGTTCAGCTGGCGGCTCAACAGCCAGTCCTTCGGCAGCGCCGGCTTCTTCGGTGAACCGGCGCGCCCGCGGGGCCCTTCGGAGTCGACGCCGGGATACGGCAGGTCCATGTCCAGCTGGTCCAGCAGTTCGCGCAGCACCTCAAGGGTGGGCACGGTGGCCAGCTTGGCCCGCAGCTCCCCGCCCACGACGTAGCCCTTGAAATACCAGGCCATGTGCTTGCGGATCTCGCGCAGCGCCTTGTACTCGTCGTTGCCGAACGTTTCGACCATGAGCTCGGCGTGCCGGTAGACGGCCTCGGCCACTTCGCGCAGGCCTGGCCGGTACCGCTTGTCGCTGCCTTCGAAGGCTGCCTGCAGGTCGCCGAACAGCCAGGGCCGGCCCTGGCAGCCGCGGCCCACCACGACGCCGTCGATGCCGGTTTCGCGGACCATGCGGACGGCGTCCTCGGCGGACCAGATGTCGCCGTTGCCCAGCACCGGGATGTCCGGGAGCGCCTCCCGCAGGCGGGCGATGGCGGACCAGTCCGCCTGGCCGGAGTAGAACTGTGCCGCCGTGCGGCCGTGAAGGGCGACGGCGGCAACACCGGAATCGCGGGCGATCCGGCCGGCGTCGAGGTACGTCAGGTGGTCATCGTCGATGCCCTTGCGCATCTTGATGGTCAGCGGGATGCCGCCCTTGGACGCCTCGCGGACGGCTGTCTGGACGATCGAGGTGAAGAGGTCGATCTTCCAGGGCAGGGCCGAACCGCCTCCGCGGCGGGTGACCTTCGGCACGGGGCAGCCAAAGTTGAGGTCGATGTGATCGGCACGGTCTTCCTCGACGAGCATCCGCACGGCGGCACCCACAGTGCCGGGGTCCACGCCGTAGAGCTGGACGGAGCGGACTTTCTCGTCGTCGTCGTGGGAGATGATGCGCAGCGATTCCGGGGTGCGCTCCACCAGCGCACGGGAGGTGACCATCTCCGCCACGTACAGGCCGCCGCCGTATTCACGGCAGAGCCTGCGGAAGGCGGTGTTGGTGATTCCGGCCATGGGTGCGAGCACCACCGGGGTGTCCACGGTGATGGGGCCGAGTTTCAGTGGCGGAAGTTCCAGCCTGGGGGTGGGAGGCGTTGCTACAACAGTCACCCGTCCATTGTCTCAAAGCCGGGCAAATCGGGCAGAATCCCGACGGCGGCCCGCTCAGTCCCGCTCCGCGGCACGCCTTCCGCGCCTGGTAGCCGGCGGGGCGTCGCCTTCAGTGTTCTCCCCACTGGCGACCGCCGCGGCGGCCGCGAGCGAAGCGGTGTCATCGACGTCGTCGGCTGTGATGGCGGCCGTCGCCGCCGGCGCATGACCAGCGCCATCAGTCGACCGGATTCCGGTGGCCTTGACCACCAGCACCGCGATCAGCGTGGTGACCGGAATCGCCAGGACCAGGCCGATGGAGCCGACCAGCGTGCGGATGACTTCCTCGGACAGTTCGGCGCTGGTCAGCGCCTCCCCCAGCGGCCGGTCATAGAGCATCACGATGATGAGGATGGGCAGGGCCGCGCCGGCGTAGGCGAAGGCGATGGTGTAGACGGTGGAGGCAATGTGGTCGCGCCCGATCCGCATCGCCGAGGAAAACAGCTTGCGGGCGCTCGTGTTGGGCGCGAGTTCATACAGTTCCCACACCGCGGAGGACTGGGTGATGGTCACGTCGTTCAGCACGCCGAGGCCCGAGATGATGAGGCCGCAGAGGACGATGCCGGAGATGGAGATCTTGTCCGAGATATTCACCAGTGTTGCGGCGTCATGGCTTCCCACGCCGGCAAGGTTGGCCGCACCCGTGGCCCAGGCGGCCAGCAGCGCGGTGATGCCGAGCCCGAAGATCGTGCCCAGCAGCGCCGTCGAGGTCCGCGCCGAGAAGCCGTGCGCGAAGTACAGCACCCCGATCATGATCACCGTTGACCCGACGAGGGCCAGCAGGAGGGGCGGCTTGCCCTCCACCAGGCCCGGGAGCATGAAGCTGACCAGCACGAAGTAGGCACCGACGAGGCCGATCAGGGCGCGCAGCCCGCGCCAGCGCGCCACGGCCACCACCACGACGGCGTAGAGGATGGCCAGAAGGACGATCGGCATGGTGCGGACAAAGTCCACGAAGATGTACGACGGCGAGCCCTGCGCCGCGGGGGCATCGGCACCTGTGGCGGCCGCCTGGGCATTGGTCAGGTTCAGGTAGCGGATGTTGTCACCCACCTCCACGCCGTGCGACCTGGCGACGTCCGGGTTGATCACCACCTTGACCGGGTTGCCACCCTTGTCCGGCTCGGTGAAGGCGAAGGTGCACTGCGAGGCTCCGCTGTCCGACGTTCCCGGGGTGGTGTTGTTCTCTCCGGCTGCGTTCTCTCCGGCTGTGCCGGGGGTGCAGCTCTCCGTCACAACGCGCTGGATCCGCCCGGTGTCGAAGGTGACGCCCGGGGCAGCGGCATACGGGTTGGCCAGGGTCAGGCCATCCTTGTTCCCGGAAGGCCACAGCGATGCCATGGCCGCGAGTGTCAGCAGAGTCAGCGGGACCAGCACAGCGGCCAGGATCCGGTTTGCTTTCCTGCGGGCCGCCACCGCTTGCGCCGTCGGCTCCGCGTGCCCTGTGTGACCGTGGGAGTGTCCTGCACCCATCAGCTACTCGACCTCATACTTGAACTCTACGGCGCCGGCCATAGGGTTGATAAATGGACGACGATGTGTCTATGGCAGCAGTGAGCCAACGCCGGACAGACCATGAAGCGGTGCTGACGGTTCTGGCCGCTTCCGGTCCCACCCGCGGTGTGGCCCTGGTGCTCCATGGCGGCAGGTCGCACAGTTTCGACCCCGTTCAGGCCAGGCACCTCAGCCCGGCGCGGATGGTGCCGTTCGCCCGGCACCTGCACGCCGCCGGACGGAAGCACGGGCTGGCAGTCTGGATGCTGCGCAACAGCGTGCGCGGCTGGAACGGCGAGGACATGAGCCCGCTGAAGGATGCACGCCGGGCGCTGGCCAGGATCAGGTCCGCGCATCCCGGAGTGCCCATCTACCTGCTGGGACATTCCATGGGCGGCCTGACCGCGATCTGCGCAGCGGACGAACCCGGCGTCGATGCCGTGGTGGCGCTGGCCCCGTGGCTCGATGACAGCACTCCCGCAGCCCAGCTGGCCGGACGGAGGGTCCTCATCGTGCACGGGGACGAGGACCGGTGGACGAGCCCCACGGCATCGCTGCGGTTTGCACGGCGCGCGGCACCCCAAGCGGCGGAACTGCGGTACGTCTCCCTCCGCGGAGCGGGGCACTTCATGGTGCGGCGGGTCTGGCTGTGGCACAGGCTGGCCACCGGGTTCCTGATGAAAGCCTTCGCGGAACGCACCCGGACTTCCGGAGAGGTGGTGCCCGGGGCAGGGTCTTCAGCAGCCTCCGCTGCAGCCCTGGCCTCCGCTGCAGCCCTGGATAAGGTGCTGCCGCCCTCCGACGAGTCCCTGCCCGTTGTTTTGTGAGGGACTGTTTTGCGAGGTACGCATTGTTTGTGAGGGACGTTTTGTTTTGTGAGGGGCCCTGATGCCCTGGACACCGGCCGCCAGCGACCGCTTCTACCGCCTCCTCGTCCGGACGGTACTGTTCCTGCGGTGGCTGTTCGGGATCCGCCTGCTGGTGACCGGGCAGGACAACCTGCCTGACGGGTCAGCCGGCAACAGGACAGCGAGAACGGTCAGTCCGGGCAGCGGTGCGGTCGTTGCCATTACCCACTTCGGCTACCTGGATTTCGCTGCCGCGGAACTGGTGTTCTGGGCACACAACCGCGGGCAGTTGCGGTTCCTGATCCATCAGGGGGCTGCCGACCACTGGCTCGCCGGTCCCTTCATCAGCGCAGCGGGCCAGGTGGTGGTGGGCTACGGTTCGCGCACGGCCGCCTATGACGCCGCCGTGGCCCGGCTGCGCGCCGGCGAGTATCTGGCGGTCATGCCCGAGGCCGGCGTCAGCCGCAGCTTCAAGGTCCGCGAATGCAAGACCGGGGCGGTGAGGATGGCGGCAGAGGCGCGGGTGCCGCTGATTCCGGTTTCCGTCTGGGGCGCCCACCGGATCCTGACCCGCGGCAACGGCCTTCCGCTGCACCGCATCCGGCGCGCACCGGTCAGGGTGCACATCGGCGAGCCGGTGCAACTGGCCGTCGGCATCGATCCGGAGAAGGAAGCGGCGCGGCTCCGCACAACGCTCCAGGCCGGAATCGACGCCGCGATCGCCAGTTTCCCCGTCGCGGCGCGGCGGGGCGACTGGTGGATGCCGGCGGACCTCGGCGGCGGCGCCATCTCCGAGACGGAACGCCAAAGGCTCGATGCCGCCGATCTGGCGAGGGACCGCCGTCGTACTTCCCACCCAACCGTGTAGCAGCACAGCCTTCTAACAGCACAGGGCGTTCCCAATGCTGGGAACGCCCTGTGCTGGTAAAAAACTGTGCTGCTATTTAGTTGGGTTTCCGGCAGCGTCAGTCCGAGACGACGAACGTCTCGGCGCCCTGCCGGCGGGCCTTGCCCGCTTCCATCAGGGGGTCGACGACGGCGCGCAGCGCTGCCATCGAATCGTCCACTTCCATGAGCACCGGGTATTGGTACGCAATCAGGGCCAGCAGGTCACGGACCGCAGCCTGGGCCTCGTCGGCGCCAAGCTCCGGCTCGTGGCCGAGGAACACGTCGGAAGGATGGTCGGGATTTCCCTGGGCGTAGCTGACCGCGAAGGCCTGGATCTTGCCCTTGCGGCTGGCGGGCACGCCGGACCCGAAGGCACTCTCCTTCGGCGAACGCAGCACAATCGCGCCGTGAGCGCCGCTGAGCTCGTCCAGGAAGAGCCGCTGCACTGTGCCGATGCCCAACTCCCCCGGGCTGTCCCAGCTGTGGACGGACGAGTAGTACCGGCCCACCACGTCGGAGAGCTCCACCGAACCGGTGGCCAGGTCCTCGATGCGCTCCGACGCCGCTTCCTCGGAACCGTCGCCGAAGACCGGCAGCTTCAGGGCGGACGGTTCCACGACGACGAGCCGGGTTTGCTGGATCGGAGTGAGCCCCGCCGCCTCCGCGAAGGCGGCGCCGGAGGTTCCCGGCTCCACCTTGCAGCGGAGCCGGGTAACGCCCGACGGCGACCCTTCCGCCTCGCGGCGCAGCATCATGAGCAGCGTGGAGCCGATGCCGGCCCGGCGATGGTCCCGGGCAACCTCGACATAGGCCCACAGCCGCTCCGGGTGCAGGCTGGCCTCGTGGACCACGCCAGCGGCAACCGGGATGGCCACGCCGTCGACGACGTCCTCGGCCACGATGCAGCGCCGCCACGGCGCGTTGCCGGAAGGAGCAAGGGTGCCGCGGAACTGCCCCGCCTGGTCGGTTTCCGGGTCGCCCCACATTTCCAGCAGCGCGAGGTCATCGCCCTCACGCCATTCGCGGTACTGGATCGCCACGGCTAGGCGCCGATCAGCCGTGCGGCCAGGTAGCCCTCCACCTTGTCCAGGGACACGCGTTCCTGGCTCATGGTGTCGCGTTCACGGATGGTGACCGCCTGGTCCTCAAGCGTGTCGAAGTCCACGGTGATGCAGAACGGGGTGCCGATCTCGTCCTGGCGGCGGTAGCGGCGGCCAATGGCGCCGGCGTCGTCGAAGTCGATGTTCCAGTTCTTGCGCAGCTGTGTGCCGAGGTCCTTGGCCTTCGGGGAGAGGGCCTCGTTGCGGCTCAGCGGCAGCACGGCAGCCTTGACCGGGGCGAGCCGCGGGTCAAGCTTGAGCACGGTGCGGACATCCACGCCGCCCTTGGCGTTGGGGGCCTCGTCCTCGGTGTAGGCATCGATGAGGAAGGCCATGAAGGAGCGGGTCAGGCCGGCGGCGGGCTCAATCACGTACGGGGTGTAGCGCTCGTTGGTGGCCTGGTTGAAGTAGCTGAGGTCCGTACCCGATGCCTTGGCGTGCGTGGAGAGGTCGAAGTCCGTGCGGTTGGCGATGCCCTCCAGCTCGCCCCACTCGGATCCCTGGAAGCCGAAGCGGTACTCGATGTCCGTGGTGCCCTTGGAGTAGTGGCTGAGCTTGTCCTGCGGGTGCTCGAAGAACCGCAGGTTCTCTTCGCGGATGCCCAGGCCGGTGTACCAGGCCATGCGCTCCTTCATCCAGTACTCGTGCCACTCTTCGTCCGTGCCCGGCTCCACGAAGAATTCCATCTCCATCTGCTCGAACTCGCGGGTGCGGAAGATGAAGTTGCCGGGCGTGATCTCGTTGCGGAAGGACTTGCCGATCTGGCCGATGCCGAACGGCGGCTTCTTCCGGGACGTGGTGAGCACGTTGTTGAAGTTTACGAAGATGCCCTGTGCGGTCTCCGGGCGCAGGTAGTGCAGGCCCTCGTCGCTGGCCACGGGGCCAAGGAAAGTCTTCAGGAGCCCGGAGAATTCCTGCGGCTCGGTCCATTCGCCGCGGGTTCCGCAGTTGGCGCAGGCGATGTCCTTGAGGCCGTTCTCGGCCGGGCGGCCCTTCTTCTCCTCGTATTCCTCTTCGAGGTGGTCGGCGCGGTAGCGCTTGTGGCAGGAGAGGCACTCGACGAGGGGGTCGGAGAAGACCTCGACGTGGCCGGAAGCTTCCCATACCTGGCGGGGCAGGATCACGGAGGAGTCCAGGCCCACCACGTCCTCGCGGCCGCGCACCACGGACTGCCACCACTGGCGCTTGATGTTTTCCTTCAGCTCGGCACCGAGGGGTCCGTAGTCCCAAGCGGAACGCGAGCCTCCGTAGATCTCGCCGGCCTGGAAAACGAAACCTCTCCGCTTGGAAAGGGAAATGACCTGGTCGAGGACGGATTTTGCTGCCATGGGAACTCCAATTTCTACAGGGCCGCTGGGTGCGGTCCGCGGTGTCTCTGGCCCCTGGACCGCGGCTGGATGCCGGGCGGGGGCGTGTGCAAGGGAAAACTGTGCAGGAAGCTGCGAGTCCTAGCCTACCGGCAGCAGCCTCGGGAGGGCGCCTCTTACCGGTGGAGGGGCACCCCTCATCTGCGGAGGGCGCCCCGGGGCCAGGGCAGGGTGGCCACGACAATGGAGGCGAGGGTCAGCAGGGTTCCCAGCACCGTTGCGGCCTCCACCACGGTCCCGGGCGTGGGCACCAGCAGGTCCAGCCCAAGCGAGCCCAGGAGCTGGCCTGCGATCATGCCAAGGCCGGTCACCAGCACACCCAGGCTGCGCACCAGCAGCGCGCCCAGGCCGATGAACACGCAGCCCATGGGCCCGCCGAGGTAGTACCACCATTCCCCCGGCAGCGGGTTGGCCGGCCCGGCGACGGCCACCTTGATGGACCACGCAACCCACAGCACGCAGGTGCCGGCGATGAAGTTCACCAGCGTGGCCGCGATCGGTGTCCCGTAGTGCACGGTGGCGGTGCCGTTCATGGCCTGCTGGAAGCTCATGAGGAAACCCGCGAGCACCGGCAGGATGACCGGCAGCAGCAGCGCTGCCGGGTCGGCTGGCGCGACACCCGCCGCATTGCCGGTGCCGGCACCGGCTGAAGCAAAGCGCGGCGACACCGCCCAGGAAACGGCGGCGATGGTGAGGATGCACCCGATGACCCGGATGCCTGTGACGGACTTCTTGCCTGCCGGACCGATGCCCAGCCGGTCCACCAGCAGTCCGCTGAGGGTCTGCCCGGTGACGGTGGCCACGGTGAAGAGGGCGATGCCAAGCAGCCCAACAGTGAAGGACTGCGCGAAGACGAAAAAGGCGCCGATGCCGCCGGCGAGCGCATAGTACGGCGGGAAGCGGCGTTCACGCAGCGCCGGCAGAATCCGGGCGAGGCCGGCCCGCCCGCGCGGGGCCACGAGGGACACGATGACCATCACGATCAACCCGGTGCTGAAACTGACGACGGCGGCGGCGACGCCGTCGCCGAGCCGGGCACCAAGGGCCCCGTTGATCCGCCCCTGGACGGGAATGGCAAGCCCGGAGGCCACAGCCATCGGAAGGCCCACGGCAAGGGGCAGCCGGGGTGCATGGGTCATTTGTTTCACCTTACGTCAGGCATGATTACTGTTATGAGCAACCCGGAAATCGAAGAGATCCCCATCCGCGACAGCATGATCCGCCTGGGCCAGCTCCTGAAGCTCGCCAACCTCGTGGAGGACGGCGTGGAGGCAACGGAGCTGATCAAGAACGGACTGGTCAAGGTCAACGGTGAGATCGACGACCGGCGCGGCCGGCAGCTTCACGACGGGGACACGGTGACGGTGAACGGCCAGACCGTCCGGGTCAGCGCTCCCGGGGCGTAAAGCCCGTTTTTGCAGGAAGGCTTACTTGTTCAGCACCTCGTGGGTGAGGAACTCGGACACGTGGCCGATCTCCTGGGCGTTGATGCCGTGCCACATCCCGGTGTAGAGGACCTTGGTCAGCTTCACGTGCTTGCGCACCCAGCCCATGGTGTAGTCGATCTTGTCCGGCGTGATGACCGGATCCTGCTGGTCCCGGCCCCAGAACAGCGGCACTGTTCCGTCCAGCTCGGCGTCACGGAACTCGCCGTCGGAATCAGCATTGACCACGAAGCCTGAAAGTCCGACGACGGCGGCAAAGTCAGCGGGTCGCTGCCTTAGCAGCGTGGTGGCCATGGCCATGCCCATCGAGAATCCGAGGAGCGTAACGGACGGGTGGTTGGCCTTCACCGTGTCCAGCCAGTCGAGCACGTAGGCGGACGCTGCCTTGACGGCGTCGACTGAATACTCGATGGAGCCGGTCAGCGGGAACCAGGAGAAGCCCGGACCCATGGCGATGGGTGCACGGACCGAGGCCACCGCGAAGTCGTCCGGGAGCATGTCGGCCAGGCTGAGGAGGTCCTGCTCGTTGGCGCCGTAGCCGTGCAGCAGGACGAGCAGTGGCTTGCCGGTCCTGGCTTCCTCAGGCTTGGACCACAGAACAACGGGGGCAGGAAAGGAGTCGGCAGAAGTCATGGCTCCATTCTTACAGTTACCTACTGGTAACAACTGACGGTGGCGCAGCCACGCGGCGGCGGTACAGGATGTAAGGGTGAAGCTGCTATCCCCGGCGGCGACTGAACCGCCCAAGGTGAGGAGCGACGTCGGGCATGAAAACCCGTGAGCTGCTGTGGACCAGGCTGGCCGGCCAGCAGCTAAGGGAGCCGCAGGCAGCCACAGCGGACGAAGCCCTGAAAAACCTGCTGGCAGTCCAAGCACAGGAGTTTCCCTATGCGCGCTGGTCCCTCGCCCAGCGGACGGCTGCAGCGACGGCCGCAGATGTGGAGCAGGCAGTCGCGGAAGGACGGATTCTCCGCACCCACATCCTGCGGCCCACCTGGCATTTTGTGCACCGGGATGACCTGCCGTGGCTGCGGGCCCTGTCCGCACCCCGGCTGCACCAGGCGAACGGCGGCACCTACCGCAGGACAGGGATCGACAATGAGACAGCGTCGAGGAGCGCCCATGTCCTGGCAGCAGCGCTGGCCGGCGGAGTGCATCTGACGCGGGAGCAGTTGGCGGCCAGGCTGCAGGATGCCGGATTCCACGCCACGGGACTTGCCCTCGCGTACCTGATCATGCATGCCGAGATCAGCGGGGTGCTGGTGAGCGGCGTGCCCATCCGCAGCCCCGGCGGCGCCCTGCGGCAGACGTATGCCTCGTTCGACGAGCGGGTGGCCGGCGCCGTCCCGGCTGCCGCACTCTCCCGGGAAGAATCGTTGGCGGCCCTGGCATTGAGGTATTTCGGGAGCCGCGGGCCTGCGACCGTCCGGGACTGCGCCGACTGGTCCGGACTCACCATGAAGGACGTGCGCACGGGGTTGGCCTTGGCAGAGGAGATCGCTCCGGGCGCCATTGTTGTTGCCAGCTGTGACGGCGCCGACTTCTACCTCCGGCCTGAGTCCGGCGGGGAGACACCGGGCCGGACATCCCGGCAGGGCGTGGACGGGCCACCGCAGATCGACCTGGTCCAGTGCTACGACGAATACATCATGGGCTATTCGGTCTCCCGGCATTATTTCGGCGGAACCGCACCGGCCTATCCCTTTGGCGACAACCCCATGCATGTCGTCCTGTCCGACGGGGTGCTGGCTGGTGCCTGGCGGCATTCGCTGGTCCGCCGGGGGCCGCAGGTGGAGCGCTGCGAGCTGGACATCCGTCTGTCCCAGCCGAACGGACATGGCGACGGGCAGGCGGTGGAGGCAGCCGTGGCCAGGTACGGGGCGTTTCTGGGCGTGCCGGCGGTCCGGGTCCCGGCGGGTGCCTGACATCCGCAGCATGTCCGGAAAGGCAATATCTCAGGGAGGGCAGCATTGCCGGACGGCAGTGTGCGCTCTGGGCATAAGGATCCCGGGCCCGTTCTCCCGCAGGACTAAGCTGGAATGGAGACTCACTGAGAGGGCCCCACCGTGTTCGACTTGTTTTTCTGGATCATCATTCTGGCCGTCCTTGTTCCCATGGGCATGCGGATGTACCGGAGGTCAATGCAGCAGCGGAACCAGGGGCCCGGCCTGCCGGGGCAGTATCCGGGCCAGTTCCCGAATCAGGGACCGGACCAGTTCGGCAACCAGCCGGGCAGTCCGTTCGGAGGCCCCTTCCAGGGCCGCCCGGACAACCGGCCACGGGACGGCTACACACAGCAGGACTACTTCAGTGGCGGATTCGGGTTCCCCCAGCGCGGTGGCCGCGATGAGCTTCCGCCCCTGGATCAGCCCTACCCGAACCAGGAATATCCGAACCCGCAGTGCCCGGGTCAGCAGCACCCGAATCAGCAGTATCCGAACCCGCCGTACCCGGGTCAGCAGCACCAGAACCCGCCCTACCCGGGCCAGCCCTACCCCGGCGGCACCGGTGCATCATCCTGGCAGCAGGGGCAGGTCCCCTATGAGGACAGCGCCGAATACCGGGCCAACGCGCCCCAGCCGCAGCAGAACCCGGCCTCTCCTGGCCCCGCGCCCTCGGCTCCCCCGCCGCCGTCGGCCCCGCAGGGCTACCGCGCACGGAAACTCGCTGAGCTGGACCAGCAGTACAGCGACGGCCAGATCTCCATGGAGGAGTACATGGCCCGCCGCAACGACATCATGAACGGTTAGCCCTCCCGGCGTACTCTGCCCGCCAGCGGGACTGCGGGGCCGGATACGCTTCCACGGTCGTCAGGACTTGACGGCCAGGGTGACGGGTGCCGCCGTCGCGGGCCGCCGCATCCTGTGGTCGGGCCGACCTGTTGCCACACCAGCGGCACTTTTTGCTCCGTGAGAATCCCGCAGGCAGGGTCGAGAGCCCGAACCGTGACTGACCCGGAGCCTCCAGAAGGAAGCCAAACCTCCACGCGTCAGCGCTGACTCTCTCGACCGAGATCTGGTGTTCCCTGGGACCACCACCTGGCGGGAATCCGAGCTCGTTGGCCCCGGTCGGAGTTGGAGTTGCGGTTGGATGTGCAGGTTGCGTGGCAGGGCGGGGCCACAAATGTACGTTCGCGCCGGCGGGCGGGGCCACAAATGTACGTTCGCGCCGGCGGGCGGGGCCACAAATGTACGTTCGCGCCGGCGGTTGGGGCCACAAATGTACGTTCGCGCTAAAAAGGAACAGCCCGCGGCCCGCAGCTTGTGGCTGCGGGACGCGGGCTGAGGCGCAGGCCGGCCGTGACCGGGCCCAAACTCGAGTTTTGGTGTAAACCGAGTTTCGAGTTTAGTCGATCTGCGGGAAGCCGAGGTCGATCACCGAGGTGGACGGGTCCGGCCACCGAGTGGTGACCACCTTGCCGCGGGTGTAGAACTTGATGCTGTCCGGGCCGTACATGTGGGTGTCGCCGAACAGCGAGTTCTTCCAGCCGCCAAACGAGAACGTGCCAACTGGAACGGGGATGGGGACGTTGACGCCCACCATGCCAGCCTCGACGTCGAACTCGAACTGCCGTGCCGCCCCGCCGTCGCGGGTGAAGATGGCTGTGCCGTTGCCGAACTCGTTCTCGTTGACCAGCCGGACGGCGTCGCTGTACGTATCGACGCGCACTACCGACAGGACCGGGCCAAAGATCTCGTCGTCGTACACCTTCATCCCGGGCTTCACGTGGTCCACCAGGCTGACGCCGATGAAGAAGCCGTTGGAATCGAACTGCTGCGAGCGCCCGTCGACGACCACCGTGGCACCTTCGTTTTCCGCTCCCGCCACGTAGGAGGCCACGCGGTCCCGGTGCTCCGCGGTGATCAGCGGGCCCATCTGGGAGGTTGGGTCCGTTCCCGGACCGATCTTAAGGCCGGCCATGCGGCTGGAAATTGCCTTGACCAGGTCGTCCGCAATGTTGCCCACCGCCACGAGGACGCTGACGGCCATGCAGCGCTCGCCCGCCGAACCGTAGGCGGCGGAAACCGCAGCGTCGGCAGCCATGTCCAGGTCGGCGTCGGGCAGCACCACCATGTGGTTCTTGGCGCCGCCCAGGGCCTGGACCCGCTTGCCGTGGTCGGCGGCCCGCTTGTAGATGGACTGCGCGATCGGCGTGGAGCCGACGAAGCTCACCGCTTTGACGTCAGGGTGCTCGAGCAGGACGTCAACCGCTTCCTTGTCCCCCTGGACCACGTTCAGCACGCCGGCGGGCAGGCCCGCTTCGGCAAAGGCCTCGGCAATGAAGATGGCGGCCGACGGGTCCTTCTCGCTGGGCTTCAGCAGCACGGTGTTGCCGCAGGCGAGGGCGCTGCCCACCATCCACAGCGGCACCATGGCCGGGAAGTTGAACGGGGTGATGCAGGCGACGACCCCCACCGGCTGGCGCACGGAGTGCACGTCGATGCCGCTGGAGACCTGCTCGGAGCGTTCACCTTTGAGCATGTGGGACAGGCCGGTGGCGAAGTCGATGTTCTCCAGGCCGCGGGAGATTTCACCCTCGGCATCGGACAGGACCTTGCCGTGCTCGCTGGTGAGAATCGCCGCGAGCTCAGGCTTGCGCTGGTTCAGGATTTCGCGGACGCGGAAGAAGATGTTGGTGCGCTTGGCCAGGCTGGTGGCGCGCCACGCGGGCAGTGCAGCACGGGCGGCCGCGATGGCTTCCTCGGTCCGGGCTGCCGAGGCAAGCACCACCTGCTTCTCCTGTTCGCCGGTGGCGGGGTTGAAGACGGGGCCGAAGCGCTCGGCGTCGCTAACGCGGCTGCCGTTGATGAAGTGCGGAATGGTCTGCAAGGGAAGTCTCTTTTCGTGCTCGGTGTGGGAAGACAGGGAGGGCGGCGGGCTACTTGGAGCTGTCCAGCGAACCGTCGACGAGTTTGATGATCATGGAGCAGTCCTTGCCCGACTCACCGGCGTCGATGAGCTGCTGGAAGAGCTGCTGGACATGCTTGCCGATCTCCAGCGGCGTGCCGGTGTCCTCGGCGGCGCTGATGGCCAGTCCGATGTCCTTGTTGGCGAGTTCCGTGGTGAAGGTAGGGGCAAAGTCGTTGTTCGAGGCCGCCGTGGGAACGACGCCGGGCACGGGGTACCAGGTCCGCAGCGCCCACGAGTCCCCGGAGGACACCGAGGCGATGTCCCAGAAGACCTGCTTGTCCAGGCCCAGGCGGTCTGCCAGGACGGCACCCTCGGCGGTGGAGGCGAGGTTGATCAGGAGCATCAGATTGTTGCAGATTTTGGCTGCCTGGCCGGTAGTAGCGCCGCCGGTGGGAATGACGTTGGAGGCCATCGGCTCGATGTAGCGGCTGGCGTCCGCCACGGCGCCCGCTTCCCCGCCGACCATGAACGTCAGGGTTCCGGCCTTGGCGCCGCTCATGCCGCCCGAGACCGGGGCGTCGACAAAGCGGAAGCCGGCGGCAGCAGCGGCGTCGTGCAGTTCCCTGGCGGTGGCGATATCGATGGTGGAGGAATCCACGAGGAGGGTTGCAGTGTCCGCATGTGCGAGGACACCGTCCTCACCGAGGTACACCGCGCGGGCGTGTTCGCCCTTGGGCAGCATGGTGAAGACGGCGTCTGCGCCGTCCACGGCCTCGGCGATGCTGGCAACAGGCTTGACGCCGGCTTCCTCGGCCGCGGCAAGCGCGGCGGGGTTGAGGTCAAAACCGCGGACGTCGTGCCCGGCCTTTGCCAGGTTCGCGGACATGGAACCGCCCATGTTTCCGAGGCCGATCCAACCGATTACTGCCATGTCATAAGCTCCTTTGCTTCAAATCCGGCCGTCACGCCGGGAGGTCTGTGTCTACGATCACACCCTGCTAGAGTGCAATCAAGGGGAAAAATTACAGACGGCATGTGCATCAATGCACATCAAGTGAAAGGCTTACCCGTGGACACGAGGCGGCTTCCGAGTCCGGACGACCTGCTGATTCTGCTCACAGTCGCACGCCTGGGACGGTTCAACGCTGTGGCGGAAGCGCTCGGCACAACCCACACCACCATCTCCCGCCGCATCCTGGCACTAGACAAGCAGCTTGGCGGGCGCACCCTGGAACGCAGCCCGCAGGGCTGGGAGCTGACGCAGCTGGGAGCCTCTGCCGTGGAGGCGGCTGAAGCTATCGAGAATACCCTTGGATCGCTCTCCGGCCTGATCAGCCAGGACCAGAGCGCCCTGTCCGGCCTGGTGCGGGTAGCGACGACGGACGGCGTGGGAGCGGTGTTCGTCACCCCTGCCCTGGTCCGGCTGCAGCAACAGAACCCGCAGCTGAACATCGAGATGCTGAGCGCCACACGCAAGGTCAGCCAGAACAGATCCGGCGTTGACCTGGAAATTGTGGTGGGCAGGACCGACGTCAGCAACGCGCAGACGATCTTCCTCAGCAACTACTACCTGCGCTTATACGTCAGCCGCGGCTATGCCGCTGAGCATGGTCTGCCGGAAAAGCTCGACGACGTCGGGCAGCACGGCTTTGTCTCTTACGTTGAGTCCGCGCTCCAGGTGGAAGAGCTGGGGCACCGCTGGTCCTCGCAGCTGCCCATGCCCAAATCAAGCTTCCAGGCCACCAGCGTGTTCGCCCAGGTGGAGGCAGTCCGGCAGGGCGCAGGCATCGGACTGCTGCCGAACTTTATGGTGGCGGGGCAGGCGGACTTCGTACCGGTGCTGGCCGGGGACTTCCAGCGCCAGGTTCCCATCTGGGCGGTGGCACGCCCCGAAGCCCTGCGATCCGGCCCTGTTCAGGCCGTCATCGCAGGGCTCAAGGACGAAGTGAAGCAGCACCAGGATCTGCTTGCGGCCTGAATTCCGCCGAAGCCCGGCTCTGGCCCTCAGGCCTGGAAGAGCCGCCGCACGACGTGCCCGGCGGCCAAGGCATCGAGGCCCTCGTTGATCTCAGCCAGCGGCCGCGAGTCGGTGTGCAGCAGTTCCACCGGCAGCTTGCCCTCCCGCCAGTAGCCGAGATAGAGCGGGATGTCCCGCCCGGGGACGGCATCGCCCATGTAGGACCCGAGCAGGCGCTTGCCGGCACCTGCGAATTGCAGGGCGGGCACCGTCAGCTCGGCGGACGGGTGGGGCAGGCCGACCGAGACTACTGCCCCTCCGCGCGTCACGTGTTCAAGGCAGGAGGCAATCACCCTCGCTGACCCCACCGCCTCAACGGCCGTGTCCACGCCGTCGCCCGTTGCCTCCGCGATCAGGCGGGCAGCGTCCTCGGGCGTGCCAACGGCGGTGGCGCCGCATTTCAGCGCGAGTCCGTGCTTACCCGTATTGGGGTCGATGGCAATCACGGATGAGGCGCCGGCGAGTGCCGCCGCCATGACTGCGGACAGCCCAACGGCACCGAGCCCAAAGACGGCCACCGACTGCCCGGCCGTGACGGCGGCCGTGTTCAGCACGGCGCCCATGCCGGTGAGCACGGCGCAACCGAACATCGCCGCGACGGTGTCCGGGACGTCGTCGTCAATCACCACCACAGACTCCCGCGCTACCACAGCGTAGTCAGCGAAGGCCGAGACGCCCAGGTGGTGGTTGATCCGCTCCCCCGCCGGTGTCCGCAGCAGCGCCTCGCCGTGCAGCAGGTCTCCTGAACCGTTGACTTCCGCTGCCCGGTGGCAGAGGGCCGGCCGCCCGGCTTTGCATGCCCGGCAGTCCCCGCAGCTGGGGACGAAGACCAGGACGACGTGGTCGCCGACAGCGACGCCTTCGACGCCCTCCCCAACAGCCTCAACCCGCCCGACGGCCTCGTGCCCAAGCGCCATGGGAAGGGGCCTGACACGGGAACCGTCCACCACTGAGAGATCCGAGTGGCACAGGCTGGAGTAGGTGATGGCGATGCCCAGCTCTCCGGCGCGGGGTTCCGGCCGGTCCAACTCCTCGATCCGGAGCGCCTGAGCTTCGGCGTAGCCGGTTCCGGAAGGAACGGTGGAATAAAGAACGGCTGCTTTCATGGGAAATCCTGACTTCATCTGATGGCTAACGCCCAACTGCCCGGGCCTGCATGGTGGCGGGCCCGGGCAGCTGGGTCGGCGGTTGTGCCACGGAAGGTGCCGGCGCCTGGGTTGTGGCGCCCCTTCCGGTTCGGCTTGCCTGGCGGCTACTTCTTGGCGGCCGCCAGAAGGTCGGCAGTGCCCTTGGCGTCTGCGGCGTCCACGTCGCGGAGCGAGATGCCCCGTGTTTCCTTGAGGAAGAACACGGCTACTGCGGTCACGATGCAGGCGCCGAGCAGGTACAGGGCCACCGGAGTTGAGGAGTTGAAGCTGCTCAGAAGCGATGTGGCGATGATCGGCGCCATGGAACCGGCAACAATGGAGGTCACCTGGTAGCCCAGGGAAACGCCGGAGTAGCGCATGCGGGTGGGGAACATCTCCGCCATGATCGACGGCTGCCCCGCGTACATGAGTGCGTGGAACAGCAGGCCGATGGTGATGGCAGCCAGAATAACGATGTCGTTGGCGGTGTCCATCATGGGGAAGGCGAAGAAGCCCCAGGTTCCGCCGAGGACGGCGCCCACCATGTAGACCGGACGCCGGCCGAAGCTGTCGGAGAGCTTGCCAACAAGCGGGACGGCGCAGAAGTGGATGAAGTGCGCCACCAGCAGCAGCAGGAGGATCCGTGAGGTGTCCGTCTGGACTACGACCTTCAGGTACGTGATGGAGAAGGTCACCACCAGGTAGTACAGGATGTTCTCGGCAAAGCGCAGGCCCATGGCGGTGAAGACACCGCGCGGGTAGCGGCGGAAAACTTCAGCGACGCCGTAGCCCTTGTGCTCGACCGTGACTTCCTTGCGGGCCTCGATGAAGATCGGTGCGTCCTGGACCTTGGTGCGGATGTAGTAGCCAATGATGACGATCACGGCAGACAGCCAGAAGGCGACGCGCCAACCCCAGCCAAGGAACGCTTCCTGCGAGAGGGTGGAGGAAAGGGTGAACAGCACGCCGGTGGCCAGGAGGTTGCCCATGGGAACGGCGGACTGCGGCCAGCTGGACCAGAATCCGCGGGACTTGTTGGGGCTGTGCTCGGCAACGAGCAGCACGGCGCCGCCCCACTCACCGCCCACGGCGAAGCCCTGGACGAAGCGCAGGAACACCAGCAGAGCCGGGGCCCAGTAGCCGATCTGCGCGAAGGTAGGCAGGCAGCCCATAAGGAAGGTGGAGACACCCACCAGGATGATGCTCAGCTGCAGCAGCTGCTTGCGGCCGAACTTGTCGCCGAAGTGGCCGAAGACGATGCCGCCAATGGGGCGGGCAACGAACCCGACCGCATAGGTCACAAAGGCGGCGATGATGCCGTCCAGTTCCGTCCCCGAATTGGGGAAGAACATCTTGCCGAACACCAAAGTTGCTGCCGAGGCATAGAGGAAAAACTCATACCATTCGACCACCGTGCCGGCCATTGAGGCCGTGACAACTTTTCTCAGGCCCGAGGCCTTAACGTCGGTTTCCTCTGCACGCCTTGCGGCGGAGTGATCCGTACTCATATGTAAACTCCTTCGGCGTCTTCATCGACACCACTGGGACCGTCTTTGGCGAACGTGTGTGAGGTACACCACGAAACGCCGGTTCACACGAGTATGGTCTGCCATTGCCTGCAAGCTCAACGACAAAAAGTGCAGAACGCATCTGCATAAATGCACAAAGCAGCGCGTGGGCTACTTGTCAGTACGCCTCAGCCCAGCAGATGCGCGCGCAACTGCCCGTTCAGCTGGCCGATCTCCGTGAGGAAGCCGTCATGGCCGATCGGCGCCTCGATCATGTGCACGTCAACGTTCCCCGGCAGCGCCTCGGCGAGTTCGAGCGACTGCGCGGGAAAGTACAGCCGGTCGGTGTCCACGGCGGCAATGAAGAAGTCGGCGGTGGCCCGGGCCAGGGCCTCCTTCAGCGTCCCCCTCCCGCGCGTGACGTCATGGCTCATGAGAGCCTCCGTCAGGGCGATATAGCTGTTGGCGTCGAAGCGCCGGACCAGCTTGTTGCCCTGGTGGTCCAGGTAGCTCTCCACCTGGTAGCGGCCGCGGCCTGCCAGGGCATCCGCCTGCAGCGGCTCCTCAGCCGCCTGGGCGTTCCTGCCGAACCGGAAATCGAGTTCGTAGGCGGACCGGTAGGTAATGTGGGCAATCCGCCGCGCGAGCGCCAGGCCCTCAGCGGGTTCCGGGCCGCCGTAGTAGTCGCCGCCGTTGAAGTGGCGGTCCTGCCGGATGGCCAGGGTCTGCGCCTGGGCGAAGGCGATCTGTTCGGCCGTGCTCCTGGCCCCGACGGAAATGACACCGCAGCGGCGCACCCGCTCCGGGAAGGTGACTGCCCATTCGAGGGCCCGCGCCCCGCCCATGGATCCGCCCACGACGGCGTGCCAGCTGCTGATGCCGAGCAGGTCGGCGAGCCTGGCCTCGGCGACGGTGGAGTCCCGGAGGGTCACCAGCGGAAAGCGTGAACCCCAGGGCTTGCCGTCCGGGGCAGGCGACGACGGCCCGGTGGACCCGTAACAGCCGCCCAGGATGTTGATGGAAATGAGGAAGAACCTGTCAGTATCCGCTGGCGCGCCCGGCCCGGCGAGCTGCTCCCACCAGCCCTCCTCGTCCCCGGCACCGCGCGTCACATGGGTACTGCCCGTCAGGGCGTGTTCAACGAGGATGGCGTTGGAACCGTCCTCGTTGAGCGTTCCCCACGTTTCGTAGGCCAGGGTCACGTCCGGCAGGAATCCTCCGGCTTCGAGTTCCAGGCTGCCGATGCTGCGGTACTGGACAGTGCCGTCCGGAACGGGGCCATCCAGAACAGCGCCTGCGGGCGTCTTCCCGGCCGGAGCGTCGGTGTGGCTGACAGAAATCGTCATAGGTAACTACCTCTTCTTACGCGCTTGCCCGCCGTCAGCAGACCGGCAGGCCAGGTCTTCACCCGGGGCACCCCACCGCGGAAGGAGGGTTGCCGGCCAGCAAGCCGGGGCTGTCGCTGGCACTCATGACCTGTTGCCAAGTGTACGAAACAGGCGGACGCCTGCGCGAAGAATGTGACGGCTGTGTGACTCCCGGCCGGAAAACGGGACGGGAGCCACAGGGTCAGGCGGAGACGTCAGGCGCCTTTCGCGGCCCTGAATCCGGCATCGAGGTCGGCAAGGATGTCGTCGATGTGCTCCAGGCCGACGGACAGCCGGACCAGTCCGGGGGCAACCCCGGCAACGCTTTGCTGCTCCGGAGTCAGCTGGCTGTGCGTCGTCGACGCCGGGTGGATGACGAGGGAGCGGACGTCGCCAATGTTCGCCACATGGGAGTGCAGTTCCAGGGCATCCACGAAGCGCTTGCCGGCTTCGGCACCGCCCGCCACGGTAAAGGCCACCACCGCGCCGGTGCCTTTGGGCCCGTACTTCAGGCCGCGCTCATACCAGGGGCTGGACGGCAGTCCGGCGTAGGCGACGGATTCCACATCGTCCCGGGCCTCAAGCCAGCCAGCCACGGCCACGGCATTGGCCACGTGGCGCTCCACGCGCAGGCTCAGTGTTTCCAGGCCCTGCGCGATAAGGAAGGCATTGAACGGCGACACCGCCGAGCCCAGATCGCGGAGCAGCTGGACCCGCGCCTTCAGGATGTAGGACAGATTGGCGCCCAGGGCGCCGCCTGCGCCGAGGTCGCGGGCGTAGACGAGGCCGTTGTAGGTGGGGTCCGGCGTGTTGAAGCCGGGGAATCGTTCCGGGTCCTTACCGAAGTCGAAGTTTCCTGAATCCACGATGACACCGGCAATGGCGGCCCCATGTCCGCCCAGGTACTTGGTGGCCGAGTGCACCACGATGTCCGCGCCCCATTCAAGCGGCCTGATGAGGTAGGGGGTGGACAGGGTGTTGTCCACGATGAGCGGCACGCCGGCTTCGTGTGCTGCCCGGGAGACGCCCTCGATGTCGAGGACGTCCTGCCGCGGGTTGGACACCACTTCGGCGAAAAAGAGCTTGGTGTTCGGCTGGACTGCATCGCGCCACTGCTGCAGGTCGTCCGGGTCCGCCACGAAGGTAACGGAGACGCCGAACTTCTTCAGCGTGTGGGCCAGCAGGTTGTAGGTGCCGCCATAAAGGCTGGGACTGGCCACCACGTGGTCCCCGGCTTCGGCGATATTGAGGATGGCGTACGTTTCGGCGGCCTGGCCGGAGCTCAGGAGCAGCGCCGCAAGCCCTCCCTCCAGGCTGGCGATCCGCTGCTCGACGGCGTCCTGGGTCGGATTGCCGATCCGGGTGTAGATGGGGGCGATCTCGGCGAGCGCGAAACGGTCTGCTGCGCTGTCGGCGCTGGGGAAGACGAACGACGTCGTCTGGTAAATGGGCAGGGAGCGTGCGCCGGTGGCGCCGTCGGGCACCTGGCCGGCGTGGATCTGGCGCGTTTCAAATGACCATGCGTTGGACATGCAGGCTCCTGACGCTGAAGGGGCGTGTGCTGGTCCCGGCACAGGCCCGCGCTTGCCGCCCGGCGGGCGCCGCGCGGCCAGGTCTTCACCCGGGGCACCCCGCCGCGGTGGAGGGTTGCCGGCCAGCGAGCCGGGGCTTTTTTCGCTGGCGCTCATGACCTGCGATCAGTGTAGGAACAGCCCTTCCTCGCGCACAGCTTTGTGAAGAATTTCGTCAAAAGCTGGACATTTCGCAATGTTAGGGCACCCTAAGCTGAGAGCCCCGTCACAAAGTGCCAAGATGAGGGCATGCGCATGGATCACGTCTCTTACGCCTGTGAACACGATGGCCTCGCGGCCACCACCGAACGTATCTCCTCCGCCCTCGGCGTCGAAGCCGTTAAGGGCGGGGTGCACCCCCGGTTTGGAACCCGGAACATGATCATCCCGCTGGCCGGCCACAAGTACCTTGAGGTCGTTGAGGTCCTGGACCACCCGGCGTCGGACAAGGCACCGTTCGGCCAGGCCGTCCGGGCCCGGTCCGCAGCGGGCGGCGGCTGGATGGGCTGGTGCGTCGAAGTTGACGACCTCGCCCCGTTCGAGGAGCGCCTCGGCCGCTCCGCCGTCAACGGCAACCGCAAGTTTCCTGACGGCCGGGAACTTATCTGGAAGCAGATCGGCATCCTGGGGCTCATCGCGGACCCCCAGGTTCCGTACATGCTGAAGTGGGAAGGCGATCCGGAACTGCACCCGTCCAACGCCTATGACAGCAATGTGAAGATGTCCACCCTCACGATCGCGGGCTCCGCCGAGCGCGTGACCGAGTGGCTAGGCGAGCCCGTGGAACGGCCGCTGGAAGACGTCGCCGTGAACTGGGTGGCCCCGCACGGTACACCGGGAATCCTCTCCGTCACGTTCGAAACCGCAGCGGGCGCCGTCACCATCTGACGCGATTCCTGCCCTTCACTTCGGCCGCCATCAGCGGGTGCCAACGACGTCACCCGCCGATGGCGGCCGAATCACTTTTTAATACAGCCCGGCTATTAAAACAGCCCGGCCTAGCCCAGTCCGGCGGCCTTGCCGAACAGGCTGAACCCGACGAAGGCGACAATGTCCAGCAGCGCGTGCGCGATGACAAGCGGCATCACCCGGCGGGTCTTCGTGTAGACCCACGCGAACACCACGCCCATAACGGCGTTTCCGATGAAGGGCCCGAACCCCTGGTACAGGTGGTAGGTGCCGCGCAGCATCGACGAAACGAAGATCGCAAGGGGTACGGACCAGCCGAACTTGCCGAACCGGTCCAGCAGGTAGCCCACCACAATGACTTCCTCCACGACCGCGTGGCGCAGGGCAGACAGAATCAGCACGGGCACCGTCCACCAGTAAGCGTCCAGGCCGCTCGGGATGATCGCCGTCGTGATGCCGAGGGCGCGGCCGGCGGCATAAAGCCCCAGCGACGGGAGGCCGATCAGGGCGGCCAGCCCGAGACCCTGCAGCAGGTCCTTGCCGGGCCTGGCAAAGTTGAAGCCCAGTTTCCGGAAGGCGGAGCCGCCGTCCTGTCCTAGTCCGGAGTTGGACTGGCGCTGGTCGGTCAGGAAGTAGATGACCAGCAGGACCGGCACCAGGGCGAAGATGATGTCCAGGAGCTGATAGGTCAGGTCGAAGTATTCGCGGGTGCTCTGTGACCTGTTGAGCGTGGACGTCCCCTGCGCCAGCGGCGCCCGGGTCATCTTGTCCAGCAGCTGCACCACGGAATAGACGGCTGATTGCCCCAGCGACAGCCCAAGGACAATCCAGACTTCAAACCGCAGCCGGCGGCGGGAAGGAACCAACATGTTCCTATCTTGCCTGCACCCGCTGGTACTTTCCTGTCAGCCTGCCTGTTCCTGCCGCCGTCGTGCATTCCCGTCCAGCCCGTCGGTGCCGGTCCAGCTGCGCTGTAACCCTGCACAGTGACCCTATGCTGGGGAGCTATGAGCGCTCCCGGGAAAATCATCATGATCCGGCACGGCCAGTCGGCCGCCAACGCGGACACCTCCATCTACAACAGGGTGCCCGACTACCGGATACCGCTGACGGAACTTGGGCTGGAGCAGGCGAAGGCCGCCGGGGAGCGCGTCCGGCGCGAGCTCGACGGCCGGAAGGTGAGCGTCTACGTTTCACCGTACCTGCGCGCGTACCAGACCCTGGAGGCACTGGACCTGGGCTCCCTGACGGAACGGGTGATCGAGGAACCGCGGCTGCGCGAACAGGACTGGGCCAACTTCCAGATCTCCGGCGACATCGAGGACCAGAAGGAGCTCCGCAACGCCTACGGCCACTTCTTTTACCGCTTCCGGGAAGGCGAATCCGGTTCGGACGTCTACGACCGGATCTCCTCCTTCATGGAAACCCTGTACCGGCACTGGTCCAAGCCGGACTACTCCCCCAACAGCCTGCTGGTCACGCACGGGTTGACGATGCGGCTGTTCTGCATGCGCTGGTTCCACTGGTCCGTGGAGTACTTCGAGTCGCTGAACAACCCGGATAACGCCGAGATCCGCATGCTGGTGCGCAACGGCGAGGGCAAGTATGAACTCGATACGCCGTTCACGCAGTGGGTGGACCGGAGAGTGGACGAGACGGTGCTGGACGCGCCTCCTGTGATCTTCTGACGCCTTCTATTCCGGGCGCCCGATTAGGCACCGGTTTCCGGCGGCCGCCGGTTTAGGCGCCGGCGACGATCACTTCGGTGCCGCGCGCCTCGAACGCAGCCTTGTCCGCCGCGGAGATGCCGGCGTCGGTGATGAGCCGGGTGAAATCGTAGCCGTCCATGGTGGCGAACGCCCGGCGGCCCACTTTCGAGGAGTCCGCGATCACGTAGGAGACACTGGCCCGGCTGGCGAGCAGGGCGTTCACCGTGGCCTCGGCCTCGCCCGTGTTGGTGGGCCCCACCTCGGCATCGACGCCGTTGACCCCGATGAAGGCGATGTCCAGCACCACCTTCTGCATGATGATGTCCGTGTACGGGCCCACGAGTTCATACGACCGGGTGTTGAGGATGCCCCCGGTGACCATCACTTTGATGTTGGGCCGGACGGCAAGCTGCGAGGCGATGTTGATGGCGTTGGTCACCACCGTGAGCGTGGGCTGGTTCGACGGCGAGTTAAGATCTTCGCGGGTGGCCAGGATCTGCGCGAGGGCGGTGCTCGTGGTGCCGCCACACAGCCCGATGACCATGCCCGGGGCGATGAGGGCCGAGGCAGCGAGGGCGATCTCCTGCTTGGCCACGGCGTGGTCGTCCCGGTTGTACCTGCCGGGAAGGTCATAGGCCAGAGCGCCCGTGGTGGCGCCGCCGCGGGTCCGCGTCAGCAGCCGCCGCTTGGCCAGGCTGTCCAGGTCGCGCCGGGCCGTAGCGGGCGAGACGCCGAGCCGCGTGACAATCTCCTCAACTTCCACTTGGCCGGCTTCGGCAAGGAGATCAAGGATGGCCGTCAGTCGGTCGGTGCGGGTCATGCGTGGCCTTTCAAAATCAAAACCGTCACAAGAAATGACGTTTTTTGATTGTAGCAGACCTCTTATGATCAGCTTCCGTCACTACGGTGCGGAGGGTGGCTGCTGTAAACGGCCCCGCCCGACACTACCGTGCCCGCACCCCCGCGCGCCAAACGGCGTGGGTGAGCGGCATGCCGGGCCGGTAGGCGAGGTGCGTGGCGGAGGGGGCGTTGAGGACGTGCAGGTCCGCGCGGTGTCCGACGGCGATCGAGCCCACCGCGCGTTCGCCGTCGGCGTCGTTTCCGGACTCGCGCCGCAGCGCCAAGGCACCGCCGTACGTCGCCGCCCGCACGGCCTCATGCACGCTCAGGCCCATTTGTAGGACTGCGGTGGTGACGCAAAAGGACATGGAACTCGTGTAGGAGGTGCCGGGATTGCAGTTGGATGCCAGTGCGATGGGCACGCCAGCATCCAGCAGCTGCCGTCCGGGGGCCAAGGGCTGCCGCGTGGAGAGGTCGCAGGCCGGCAGGCAGGTGGCCACTGTTCCGCGGCTGTCTGTTCCGCGGCTGTCTGTTCCTCGGCTGCCCGTTCCAGCGGCATCCCAGCCGGACCAGCCGGCGGCGAGGTTGGCGATGTCCTGCTCCGAGAGATAGTTCACGTGGTCAACGCTGGCTGCGCCGAACTCCACCGCGAGGCTGACACCAGGGCCGTGCCCCAGCTGGTTGCCGTGCACCCGCAGCCCCAGCCCGGCGTCGCGGCTGGCCTGCAGCACGGCGCGGGACTGCTCCTCGGAAAAGGCGCCCCGTTCGCAGAACACGTCGGCCCAGCGGACATATGGGCGGGCGGCCTCCAGCATGGGGCCGCAGGCGAGCCTGGTGTATTCGTCCGCGTCAATGCCGGCCGGCACGAGGTGGGCGCCCAGGTACGTGACCTCGTCCGCCACCGTGGAGGCGATACGGGCGCTCCTGGCCTCCTGCTCCACATCCAGGCCGTACCCGGTTTTCGTCTCCAGGTACGTGGTGCCCTGGGACACGGCTTCGGCGACGCGGCCCTGCGCCAGCCTTGTGAGGTCATAGTCGCTGGTGTTCCGGGTGGCGTTCGTCGTGACGGCGATGCCGCCCGCGCTGTACTCCTCCCCCGCCATCCGCGCCTCGAATTCCGCCGTCCGGTCCCCGGCAAAAATCAGGTGCGTGTGGGAGTCCACCCAGCCGGGCAGCACGGCACGGCCGCCGGCGTCCACGGCATCGTCGGCCGCGGGAGCTGAGGCTGCCGGGCCGATCCAGGAGATGCGTTCCCCTTCGATCACCACTGCCGCGTCCTTGAGGACACGGTGCTCTGCGTCCTGGGTCATCAGTTCGGCAATGTTGGTGATCAGGGTGCTCATGGATCCATTCTTCAGCGCCGGATGGACCAGCGTGTCGCGGCCAGGGCATCCGCCGTCCGGGATACCGGACTGCCACCGGCCTCGGGTCCCGCCTCGGGTCCTGCAAGGATCAGGGCCGCGGCCAGTTCCGCGATGCCGGACGACGTCTGGAACCCGTAGCCGCCCTGGCCGGCAAGCCAGAAGAACCCGCGCGCCTCGGCGTCGAACCCCACCACCGGGACGCCGTCGGCCGCTTCGGTGCGCAGCCCGGTCCAGGCGGTGCGGACGGCGCCGATCCCCAGCGTCGTCAGCGTATTGAGCCGGGCGATGAGCCGCTCCACGTCCCCGGGACGGGGACGTGCGTCCTCCGCGGCGCTGGCCACGTGCTCCGACGGGGAGACCAGCACGTCGCTGCCTTCCCGGCGGAAGTAGAAGGAGTCGTCTGCGGCGGCCACCATGGGGCTGCCTTCCGGCAGCGGATGGTCGACGGCGGCCACCGCCGCCGTGCGGCGGTACGGCTGCAGGCCGATCTTCTCGACGCCGCTCAGCACCGCCAGCTCGTCGGCCCATGCACCCGCCGCGTTAACCAGCACGCCGGCGGAGAAGCCTTCCTGTCCGGCACCGATCTCCCAGCCCGACCCCAGCCGCTGGGCGGAGTGGACGCGGGCGCCTGTGATGATGTCCACACCGGCAGCCTCGGCGCGCGCCCGGTGCCGTTCCAGCAGCACCGGCGCATCGCAGCCGAAGGACCCGGTGTCCAGGCCGGCGGCGGAGAAGGCCTCCGGCTTCAGGGCCGGGCACAAGCCGAGCGCTTCCGCGTGGCTGATCAGGCGCATCGCGCCGCTGGCCTCGGCCCGCACCGTCTCTTCGTCCCCGATGAGCAGAAAGCTCCGCGGGGAAAGCACGGGCCGGGACTCGCCGGCGTCGTCCGCGGCGATCAGCTCAAGGGTGCGGACGGTGAGTTCCTGGACCACCGGCGGACCGTAGCTGGGGATGAGCTGCCGGGCGGAGCGCGAGGACGTGTGGTAGGCGAGCTGCTGTTCCGCCTCCACGAGGGCCACGGTGCATGTGCCGGCGAGCGCGGAGGCGAGGGACAGCCCGGCGATCCCGCCGCCCACGATGACTACGTCATAGGTTGATGCCATGGGCTCAATCTTTACAGATGCCCGGAACTTTACGGACGGGCGGGCGCTAGGCAGTCACCGCGTCCCGGCTCTTCACGAAGGCTTGGACGCAGGTTTCGACGTCGTCGGCACTGTGCGCGGCGGACAGCTGGACGCGGATGCGGGCGGCCCCGCGCGGGACCACGGGGAAGCTGAAGGCCGTCACGTAGACCCCGTGCTGGAGCATCTGGTCCGCCACCTTGGCTGCAAGGACGGCGTCGCCGAACATGACCGGCACGATGGCGTGTTCGCCGTCGAGCAGCTCGAAGCCTTCCTCGGTCATCCGGCGCCGGAACAGCTCGGCGTTCCGGAACAGGGTGGCCCGCAGCTCCCCGGAGGTCTGCACGAGCTCCAGTGCCTTGATGGTGGCCGCCACGATGGCCGGCGCGAGCGAGTTGGAGAAGAGGTAGGGACGCGCCTTCTGCCTGAGCATCGCCACCACCTCACCACGGCCGGAAACGTACCCGCCGGACGCGCCACCCAGGGCCTTGCCGAAAGTGCCGGTGTAGATGTCCACGCGGTCGGAGACGCCGGCGTGCTCGGGCGTTCCGGCTCCGGTGGGGCCCATGAAGCCGACGGCGTGCGAATCGTCCACCATCACCAGGGCGTCGTGCTTCTCGGCGAGGTCGCAGATGGCCTCCAGCGGAGCGAGGTAGCCGTCCATGGAGAAGACGCCGTCCGTGACGATGATCTTCCGCCGGGCGTCCTTCGCCTCGACGAGCTTGGCTTCCAGGTCGGCCATGTCCTGGTTCGCGTACCGGAACCGCTGCGCCTTGCAGAGCCGGATGCCGTCGATGATTGAGGCGTGGTTGAGGGCGTCGGAGATGACGGCGTCCTCCGGGCCGAAGAGCGATTCGAAAACCCCGCCGTTGGCGTCGAAGCAGCTCGAGAACAGGATGGTGTCCTCGGTGCCCAGGAACTTCGAGACCCTCGCTTCGAGTTCGAGGTGGAGGTCCTGGGTGCCGCAGATGAACCGGACGCTGGCCATGCCGAAGCCGCGCTCGTCCATGGCGGCCTTGGCCGCCGCGATGATCTCCGGGTGGTCGGCCAGGCCGAGGTAGTTGTTGGCGCAGAAGTTCAGGACCGGCGAACCGGCCTCGCCGATCTGCCCGGCAGTGATGTGGCTGGCCTGGGCGGAGTCGATGTGCCGCTCGGTCTTGTAGAGGCCTGCGGTGCGGATGTCGTCCAGCTCGGCGCGGAGCTGGTTCTTGATGGCTGAGTACATGGCGGGTTCTCCTCGGCTGGGAAACTGTCGGAAACTAACTAAGGGATGGGGCCGGAATTCCGGCCGGGATTGCGGGTCAGATTTCCGACCAGTCGAGCACCACTTTGCCGCCGACGCCAGCCTTCGCGATTTCAAAGCCCTTCTCCCACTGGGAGGCCGGCAGCACGTCCGTGACCACGGCGGAGATGCTGGCGTGCAGCGCAGGGTTGGAGGACAGCATGGCGCTCATGGCGTACCAGGTCTCGTACATCTCGCGGCCGTAGATGCCCTTCAGGGTCAGCATGTGTGTGACCACCTTGCCCCAGTCGATGTCGATGGACTGGCTGGGCAGGCCCAGCATGGCGATGCGCCCGCCGTGGTTCATGTTGTCGATCATCTCCGGCAGCGCCGTCGGATGGCCGGACATCTCCAGTCCGATGTCGAAACCCTCGCGCATGCCCAGCTCCCGCTGCGCTTCCCTGACCCGGGTCCTGGAGACGTCGATGGCGAGGTCGACGCCGAGCTGCCGGGCAAGCTCCAGCCGGGGCGCCGAGACGTCGGTGATGGCGATCTTGCGGGCACCGGCGTGGCGCGCCACGGCTATGGCCATGAGGCCGATGGGCCCGGCCCCGGTGATCAGCACGTCCTCGCCCACGAGCGGGAAGCTCAGTGCTGTGTGCACGGCGTTGCCGAAGGGGTCGAAGATGGCACCGAGTTCGGGCGTGACGGACGGGTCCTTGTGCACCCAGACGTTTGTTTCCGGAATGACCACGTATTCGGCGAACGCGCCGTCCCGCTGTACGCCGACGCTGACGGTGTGGATGCACATCTGCCGCCGGCCGGCGCGGCAGTTGCGGCAGATGCCGCAGACGATGTGCCCTTCGCCGGAGATCCGGTCGCCGATCTTGACGTAGCGCACGTCCTCGCCGGTGGCGACGACTTCGCCGTAGAACTCGTGCCCGGCGATCAGCGGGGCCTCGATGATCCCCTGCGCCCAGGCATCCCAGGACTGGATGTGCAGGTCGGTGCCGCAGATGCCCGTAGTGAGCACGCGGATCTTGACCTCGCCCGGGCCCGCCTCGGGTTCCGGGCGGTCTGTCAGTTCGAATCCGGCGTGTGCGCCGGCCTTGTAGAGCGCCTTCATTGGCATCCTTACGTTCGGCATGCGGTGGCATGCGGTGAATCTTCCTTCATTAGAGCCACCATTGACCCGTTAGCACAAGCGGATTTTTCTCAATCGACGATTAAGGAATCGCTAAGGAATAAGATGGGCGGCATGGAGATCCACCAGCTTGAAATGCTGCGGGAGCTTGGCGCGCTCGGAAGCGTCAAGGCCGTGGCTGACACCCTGCTCGTCACTCCCTCGGCGGTGTCCCAGCAGCTGGCCCAGCTGCAGAAAAGCGTTGAGGTGCCGCTGACGCGCAAGGAGGGCCGGAACCTGGTGCTCACCGAGGCCGGACAGGTGCTCGCGGACGCGGGTGCCGCCGTCGTCAGTGCCATGGCCGACGCGCGGATGGCGATCGGGGCGTACCACGGTTCCACGGTGGCGCCGGTGACGGTGAGCGGATTCCACAGTGCGGGGCAGGCGCTGTTTGCGCCGCTGGCCCGGCTGCTGGACGGCCCGGACAAACCGAAGGTGCTGCTCTCGGACGAGGACGTGGCGCAGCAGGATTTCCCCGCGCTGACGGCGCGGTACGACCTCGTCCTGGCGCACAGGATGGACCACAGCCCCAAGTGGCCGGAGGAAAGGGTGGCGGTGATACCGCTGGCCCATGAGCCGCTGGATGTTGCGCTGCCGGCGGGGCACCGCCTGGCCGCCCAGGCGGCCCTGACGGCGTCCGACGTCGTTGGCGAACCGTGGGTGACCAGCCGCGCCGGCTACTCCCCCGCGGACGTGCTGTCCGCCGTCGCCGCGGTGTCCAGCCGGGAGCTGAACATCGTGCACCGGATCAACGACTACTCAACGGTGGCGGCTTTGGTGGCCTCGGGCAGCGTGATCGGCCTGCTGCCGCGGCACACGGCGCGACCGGTGCTCAATGCGGACATCGTGCTGCGGCCGCTGCAGGGCATCAGCACCCGGCGCCGGATCGATATCCTGGCCCGTCCGGAAAACCTGAAGCGCGCGTCGGTCCGGGTGGTGTGCGAGGCGCTGCAGGACATCATGGCGCGCCTCAGCCACAGTTAAATTCAACTGGGTCGCAGTTGTTGCCGTTATGAACCCTCAAAACGACAACAACTGCGACCCAGTTGGGCTACGAGGCTAAACGGTGACGCCGAGCTTCTCCAGGATCAGCTCGCGCACGCGGCCGGCGTCGGCCTGGCCGCGGGTGGCCTTCATGACGCCGCCGACGATGGCGCCGATAGCCTGAACCTTGCCGCCGCGGATCTTGTCCGCGACGTCGGGCTGCGCGGCCAGGGCTGCGTCGATGGCTTCCAGGAGCGGCCCGTCGTCGGACACCACGGCCAGGCCGCGCTTCTCGACGACCTCGGCCGGGGTGCCTTCGCCGGCGAGCACGCCGTCCAGCACCGCGGAGGCCATCTTGTTGTTGATCTTGCCGGCCTCCACCATCTTGCTCAACTCAACGATGGTGGCGGGCTCGATGCCCAGCTGGCCGGGATCGACGTCGGCATTCTTGGCGCGGCCCACGATCTCGCCCATCCACCACTTGCGGGCCACGGAAGCGGTGGCACCGGCCGCGATGGTTTCCTCGATTTCGTCCAGCACACCGGCGTTGACGACGTCGCGGAACTCCAGGTCCGAGTAGCCCCAGTCCTGCTTCAGACGCTTGCGGCGCTCGGCCGGCGGCTCGGGCAGCGTGGCGCGGAGCTCCTCCACCCATTCCCGGGAGGGAACAACGGGAACCAGGTCCGGCTCCGGGAAGTAGCGGTAATCATCGGCGTCGGACTTTTCCCGGCCCGACGTCGTCGTGCGCGTGTCCTCGTGCCAGTGCCGGGTTTCCTGGATGACCGGCTCACCGGAGTCCAGAACGGCGGCGTGGCGCTGGATCTCGTAGCGGACGGCGTGTTCGACGGCGCGCAGCGAGTTCACGTTCTTGGTCTCGGACCGGATGCCGAAGCGTTCGCGGCCGTGCGGGCGCAGCGAGACGTTGGCGTCGCAGCGGACGTTGCCGCGCTCCATCCGCGCGTCCGAGACGCCGAGGTTCTTGACGATTTCCCGCACCGCGGCGACGTAGGCCTTGGCGAGCTCGGGGGCGCGGGAACCGGCACCCTCGATCGGCTTGGTGACGATCTCCACGAGCGGAACGCCGGCGCGGTTGTAGTCCACGAGCGAGTACTCCGCACCCTGGATGCGTCCGGCGGAACCGCCCAGGTGGGTCAGCTTGCCGGCGTCCTCCTCCATGTGCGCGCGCTCAATCTCGACGCGGAACACCGTGCCGTCCTCGAGTTCGATGTCCAGGTAGCCGTCATAGGCGATCGGCTCGTCGTACTGGGACGTCTGGAAGTTCTTGGGGGTGTCCGGGTAGAAGTAGTTCTTCCGGGCGAAGCGGCAGGACTCGGCGATCTTGCAGTTCAGCGCCAGGCCGATCTTGATGGAGGATTCCACCGCGGTCTTGTTCACGACCGGCAGGACGCCGGGCATGCCCAGGTCCACCTCGTTGACGTTGGTGTTGGGCTCGTCGCCGAACACGTTGGGCGCGGAGGAGAACATCTTGGTCTTCGTGTTGAGTTCAACGTGGACCTCGAACCCCAGGACGGGGTCGTACTTCTCCATGGCTTCTTCGAAGCTCAGAATCGCGTCAGACATCAGTGTGAACCTCCGTGGCTCGGGACGGCGCCAACAGTTGCGGCGAGGTCGGGTGCCTTGTCCAGCAGCGGACCGCCCCACTTCGCCTCCAGCAGGGATTCCAGGACAGCGCCCACCCGGTACAGCCGGGCGTCCTCGCGGGCGGGTGCCAGCAGCTGGATGCCGACCGGCAGGCCGTCCTCGTCGGCCAGGCCGCCGGGCAGGGACAGCCCGGGGACGCCGGCCATGTTGGCGGGAATGGTCGCGACGTCGTTCAGGTACATGGCCAGCGGGTCGTCGAGCTTCTCGCCGAGCTTGAACGCCGTGGTGGGCGCCGTGGGGGAAATCAGGACGTCGGCCTTGGCGAAGGCGGCGTCGAAGTCACGCTGGATGAGCGTGCGCACCTTCTGCGCGGAGCCGTAGTAGGCGTCGTAGTAGCCGGCCGACAGCGCGTACGTGCCCAGGATGATGCGGCGCTTGACCTCGTCGCCGAACCCTGCGGCGCGGGTGGCGCCCATGACGCGTTCGATGGTCATTGGCGGCTCTTCGGGCAGGACGCGCAGGCCGTACCGGACGCCGTCGAACTTGGCCAGGTTGGAGGAGGCCTCCGAGGGCATGATCAGGTAGTAGGCGCCCAGGGCGTACTGGAAGTTGGGGCAGGACACCTCAACGATTTCCGCGCCCGCTTCCTTGAGCAGCTCGAGGGATTCGTTGAAGCGGTTCTCGACGCCGGCCTGGTAGCCCTCGCCGTGGAGCTCCTTGATGATGCCGATCTTCATGCCGTCCACGTTGCCGGTCCGGGCCGCGGCCACCAGGTCCCCGAGGGAGTCGGGCAGGGAGGTGGAGTCGAGAGGGTCGTGGCCGCCGATGACCTGCTGCAGCAGGGCCGAGTCCAGGACGGTCCGGGAAACCGGGCCGATCTGGTCCAGTGAGGACGCCATGGCGATGGCACCGTAACGGGACACGCCGCCGTAGGTGGGCTTGACGCCGACGGTGCCGGTGACGGCGCCGGGCTGGCGGATGGATCCGCCGGTGTCCGTGCCCAGGGCCAGCGGGGCTTCGAAGGCGGCCACGGCGGCTGCCGATCCGCCGCCCGAACCGCCGGGGATGCGGTCCAGGTCCCACGGATTGCGGGTGGGTCCGAACGCCGAGTGCTCGGTGGAGGAGCCCATGGCGAACTCGTCCAGGTTGGTCTTGCCCAGGATCGGCATCTTCGCGGCGCGCAGCTTCTTGACGACGGTGGCGTCGTAGGGGCTGTGCCAGCCTTCGAGGATTTTGGAACCGGCGGTGGTGGGCTGGCCGATGGTGACGATGAGGTCCTTGACGGCGATCGGAACGCCGGCCAGTTCGTGCAGCTCCTCGGCTTCCTTCCCGCCGGCGGCGCGGATGGCGTCCACCTCGGCGGCGACGGCGAGTGCTTCCTCGGCGTTGACGTGCAGAAACGCGTTGACGCCGCGCTCCCCTCCATCAACGGCGGCGATGCGGTCCAGGTGCGCCTGGGTGACCTCGACGGCGGTCACTTCGCCGGCGGCGAGCTTGGCGGCCAGTTGGGCTGCGGAGAGCCGGATGAGTTCTGTGCTGTTGGTTTCAGTCATGTTCTAGTCCTCATCCAGGATTGCCGGGACCTTGAAGCGGTCTGCATCCGAGTCCGGAGCGCCGGAGAGTGCCTGCTCTGCGGTGAAGACATGCCCCACCACGTCCTCGCGGAACACGTTGCTCAACGGAATCGGGTGCGAAGTGGCCGGAACGCCGTCCCCTGCGGCCTCGCTCACGGACTTTACCGCGTCTACGATGACGGCAAGTTCGCCGGCCATCCTGTCCAGCTCTTCAGCACTCATCTCAATGTGCGCGAGCCGCGCTAGGTGCGCGACGTCGTCACGGTTGATCGCAGCCATGGATCTCCCTGCAAGTTCGGAATGGGTTTCCGAACTAGTCTACTGTCACGTTGCCCTGCCCCTCCGCACTTGTAGTCGTCTTCCGGCCCCGGGCCGGACGATCCTCCGCGTGCTCGCTCGCACACCCGCCGTCCCCCTTCCCTCGCAAGCTCGGGCAGGAAACCCTGACGGCGGGCACTCGCTTAGACGCACGCTTCCGGATGTCCGTCCCGTTGCCGGTGTGCCTATCTCACCTTGTGTCTCCCCCGACAAACAAAAAGCAGAGTGCGGGGATCATTCCGCACTCTGCTTTCCTTTTGTTTAGTCCGGGCCTTCGGGTGGCGAATCCTCAGTGGATGCCGATGGCTCCGGTCAGCATTCCTACTGCCAGCATGACCAGGGAGACGACGGCGCTGCGCCACAGGACCTTCTTGTGGTGGTCGCCCAGGTCCACCTTGGCCAGGGAGACCAGGAGCAGAATGGCCGGAACCAGCGGGCTCTGCATGTGGAACGGCTGGCCGGTGATGGAGGCGCGGGCCATCTCGGCGGCACTGATGCCGTAGTGTGCTGCGGTTTCGCTCAGGACGGGCAGCACACCGAAGTAGAAGGCGTCATTGCTCATGAAGAACGTCATCGGGATGCTGAGGACACCGGTGATGACTGCCAGGAGCGGACCCATGCTGGACGGGATGATCTGCACCAGCCACGCGGACATTGCCTCAACCATGCCGGTGCCGGTCAGCACGCCGGTGAGGACGGCGGCGGCCATGACCATGCTCACGACGGCAACGATCGACGGCGCGTGGGCCACTAGCTGTGCGCCCTGGTCCTTGACGTTCGGGAAGTTCACCAGCAGGGCGATCGCGGAACCCACCATGAAGACGTACGGCAGGGGCACGAGGTCGGCGATGAGCATGCCCATGACTGCGACGGTGAGGCCCAGGTTGAACCACTGCAGCTTGGGGCGCAGGGTCTTCCGGTTGGGGTCCAGGGCGGTGTCTGCCATGGCGGTGTCGGCGTCGTCGACCAGAAGTTCGGTGCGCTCCAGGACAGCCACCGGGGAACCTTCGGGGGAACCGCCGACGGTGGGGCCTCCCGTTGCGGGAACAGGTGCGGAACCGTTGCGGCCGGTGGAGCCGGCGCCGCCGGCGGCAGCTCCGCCGTCGAACGCTTCAGCAGTTTCCGGCACTCCCCAGATTTCCGGCTGGGTGGCGCGGAGGCGGTTGCGTTCCTGCAGGCCGAGGATCCAGGCGAAGACCAGGACGACGGCAAGGCCGGCGATCAGCGACGGGAGCATGGGAACGAAGACCTCGTTGACGTCGATCTTCAGGGCGGTGGCGGCGCGGGCAGTGGGGCCGCCCCACGGCACGATGTTCATGGTGCCGTTGGCCAGCCCTGCCACGCAGGTGAGGACCACCGGGCTCATCTTCAGGCGGAGGTAGATCGGCAGCATGGCCGCGGTGGTGAGGATGAAGGTGGTGGAGCCGTCGCCGTCGAGGGACACCGCGGCAGCCAGGAGCGCAGTGCCCAGGACCACCTTGGCGGGGTCATTGCCGAGCTTGCGCAGGATAAACCGGACCAGCGGATCGAACAGCCCGACGTCGATCATCAGGCCAAAGTAGATGATGGCGAACATCAGCAGCGCGGCGGTGGAGGTCATGGACTTCATCGAGTCCATGACCATGTCGCCGATGCCGAGACCGGCGCCAGCGAACAGACCGAAAACGGTGGGGACGATGATCAGCGCCAGCACTGGCGTCAACTTCTTCGTCATGATCAGCACCATGAAAACCGCGATCATGGCGAATCCAAGTAATACCAGCACAGCCGGCTCCTTCTTAGTGAACGGCACCACCCCGGTGTGATGCGTACTACAGAGGTTAGGGTGGCCCGGATCACGGCAGTGCCTTTGGCTCAATTGATTGGCATACTGCTTATTGGGAGCATTTTGCGCATTCTGCTCAACAGCCGCCCGCCCGTCCCAACCCCAAAGGAGTGCCATGATGAGCCCCGCCGGCAGGCTTCCGCTCAGGTTCTCCACCCAGACGCTGCTGCTGCAACTGGGCGTGGTGCTCCTCGTGGTGCTGCTCAGCGGCGCGGTGCACGCGTGGCTGACCTTCGAGCGGCTGGGCCGCGAGGCGGAAAACCAGGCACTCACACTGGCCCGCACGGTGGCTTCGGACCCTTCGGTCCGGGCCAATGTGCAGGCGATCAGCCGGCGGACCGGCACTCCCCCGCCCGCGGTGCTGAAGGACGGCCCGCTCATGGCGGCGGCCGAGGGCGCCCGTGCCCGCACCGGCGCCCTGTTCGTTGTGATCACGGACGAAACAGGCCTTCGCCTGGCCCATCCCGACGCCGACCGGCTGGGCGAGCGGGTCAGCACCGATCCGTCCGAGGCACTGGCGGGCCGCGAGGTGACCACCCGCAACACCGGCACGCTGGGGCCGTCCGCCGGGGCCAAGGTTCCCGTGTTCGCACCCGACACGGCTTCAGGAACGGGCGGCGCCGGTGCGGGCTCCGGGGAGCGGACGGTGGTGGGCGAGGTGAGCGTCGGCTATTCCACCGAATCCATTGGGCAGAGCCTGGCCCGGGACATCGTGCCGATCGTGCTGACCGCTGCCGGCTCCCTGGCCGCCGGCGCCCTGGCCTCCTTCCTGCTCCGGCGGCGGCTGCAGCGCCTCACGCTCGGTCTTGAACCGGAGGAAATCGGCGCGCTGGTGCACGACCAGGTGGCGGTGCTGGAAGGCGTGGACGAGGGGGTCGTGGGCATCTCCGCCGACGGCCGCATCAGCGTGTTCAACGCCGCCGCCCAGCGTCTCCTCGGCCAGCCCGACCTGTCCGGGCGGCTCTGGCAGGACGCTCCCGTACCCGCCCGGCTCAAGGCCCTCACCCTGCCCGATGCCCGGGAAGGCGAGGCCGTGGAACTGGTCGCCGGGGAGCAGGTCCTCGTGGCGAGTGCCCGGAAGGCGCTGCACCGCCGCGAAGACCTCGGCTGGGTGGTCATGCTCCGCGACCGCACCGAACTCCAGCACCTGACCCGGCAGCTGGACGCCGTCGGAACCATGTCCACCGCACTGCGCGCGCAGCGGCACGAGTTCGCCAACCAGCTGCACACGATCGCCGGCTTCATGAGCATCGGACAGCACCAGCAGGCACGGGATTACCTTGAGCGGCTTGCCGCCACAGGTCCGCTGAAGTTCCCCGTGGACCAGGCGGAACTGCTCCAGGACCCGTACCTGCAGGCATTCATCGGGGCGAAGGGCGTGGAAGCCGACGAACGCGGGGTATCGTTGCGGATCGGGCCGGAAACACTGGTGCGCGGCCAGGTGACGGAGCCGCAAGACGTCACCACGGTACTCGGCAACCTCATCGACAACGCCGTGAACGCGGCAGTGGCCGGCACGGCCGCCGAGCGCTGGGTGGAGCTCGAACTGCTCGATGAGGAGGGCCACGGCGGCGGCACCCTGCACGTCGTCGTCGCAGATTCCGGCGATGGCCTGCCGGCCGGCGCCGATCCGGAGGCTGTGTTCGCCGAGGGATTTACGACGGCGAACGGCAACGGTGTCCGCGGGCAGGTGCGGGCCGGAGGCGGCCAGGGCCTGGGCCTCGCCCTGGCCCGGCAGCTGGCACGGCGGCGCGGCGGCGACGTCACGGTCCTGGAACCGGGGAACAGCGGTGGCCCCGGCGCCGTATTCATGGCCACCCTGCCGGGGACCACCACGGCGCGCAAAGACTGATGGCCTGCAAACACTGATGAATCGCGGAAAGCTGATGAAGACCGGACGGAAGGACGAGGATGTCTGAGGATTTCAGGGTGCTGATCGTGGATGACGACTTCCACGTCGCCAAGCTCCACGCGACGTACGTGGATTCGGTGGCGGGGTTCCTGGCGCTGCCGCCGGCAGGGTCGGCGTCGCTGGCGCTGCAGTCCATCCACAGCCTGCGCCCGGACCTGGTGCTGCTGGATGTGTACCTGCCCGACGCCTCGGGCCTGGACCTGCTGCACCAGCTGGACGTGGACACCATGATTCTCAGTGCGGCGTCGGATGCGGCATCGCTGCGGACGGCCTTCCGGCGCGGCGCGCTCGGGTACCTGCTCAAGCCGTTCACGGCCGAGTCATTGTCGCAGCAGCTGCGCTCCTATGCCCGGTACCGGCGGATCCTCGGCCAGCCCGGTGCCCTGGACCAGGAAACGGTGGAGCGGGCGAAGCGGGCACTCATTCCCGGTGACGTCTCGACGTCGGCCAAGCCCAGGTCTGCGACGGAGGCTGCGGTGCTCGAGTCGCTGGTTCCCGGCGAGCAGTACTCGGCGGCCGACGTCGCCGGGCGGGTGGGCGTATCCCGGGCCACGGCCCAGCGGTACCTGTCCTCGCTCGCGGACGACGGCGCCGTCGAGATCCAGCTCCGCTACGGCACCACCGGCCGCCCCGAACACCGCTACGGCCTCCCGGCACAATAGCCCCAGGACAAGCGCGAACGTACAGTTGTGGCCCCACCGCCACGCGCGAACGTACAGTTGTGGCCCCAAAACCGGCGGGTTCTGGGGCCACAACTGTACGTTCGCGCTGTGTAGTTTCGGGAGGTGCTAGCTGGCGCTCTTTTGGGCGACGAGCTCGATCTCTACCAGCATTTCCGGGTCGAGGAACGGCAGCACGTGAACCAGCGACAGCGTCGGGCGGATCTCGCCGAAGACCTCGCCGTGCGCACGGCCGGCGTCCTCCCACTTGCTGATGTCCGTCAGGTACAGCTTCGACTGCACGACGTCCGCCAGTGCGAATCCTGCGTCGGCCAGGACGGTCTCCAGCTTCTGCAGGATGAACCGGGTCTGCTCGTAGAAGTCGCTGCCGACGATGCCGTTCTCGCCGCTGGCGGAGGTGGCGGAAATGTAGAGCGTGTTGTCCACCTGGACCGCTCGGGAGTAGCCGAGCTTCTGTTCCCAGACCGAGCCGGTGCCGAATGTCTTGCGCATGCTGCGCCTTTCGCTAAAGGGATTTAAGTCGGCTCCACTCTAGGCGGGGCGGACGTCCAGCCTGAAAACCAGCAGCTTTATGTCGGTGCCGGGCACGTACCAGTCGCGCTCGGGAACCCGGCGGAACCCCGTCTTCCGGTACAGCCCGTGGGCACTCTCCCAGTCCCCGCCTGTGGTGAGCGCCACCGCACGGATGCCGTCCAGTGACCTGGCATGGGCAATGATCGCCTCCACCATCGCTTTGCCGGCGCCGCTGCGCTGCACCGCCGGATCCACCACGAGCATGCGGAACTCGAGTTCGTCCTGCAGGGCGATATCGGCATACGGCTCACCCGCGAGCGCCAGGGTCACCGAGCCGATGATCCTGCCCGCGCGCTCCGCGACCCAGATGGTGGCCCGGTCCGCGCGGGTGGCCACGTCCTGGATCTGCCGCATGTACGGATGCTCAGCGTCATCGAAGTAGCCGGCCGCCAGATAGGCGTCCCGGGTAATGCGGGCAATGGCCGGATAGTCGGCGGGAACGGCGGGACGGACGGTGATCTGCGGCTGCACCTGTCAATGGTAGTGCCGGCGCTCGGGTGCGCTGCGCGCAACAGCTGTTTCCGTGACTGATCTATCACGGTCCGTGGGTTGCCCTTCCTGTGTTTTGGTTGTGGACGCGCCCGGCTGCCGGGACGATAATTCCTGCACCGCATTTCCTGCGCCAGTCGTAAGGAAATGCGGTGCACATCGGAATGAAGGAGAGGGCCATGAATGAGGAAGGGGCTCCGCGGCTAACGGTCGTGCAGCCCGGACAGGGCAGGGAGGCATCACTTGGCGGCATCGGCGTGGTGTTCAAGCTTTTCGGCGAGGACACCCACCAGCAGCTTTCCATCGTGGAGCACCCGTTCCCCGTCGGCGCGCTGGTGCCTCCGCACATCCACACCCGTGAAGACGAGTACTCGATCGTCCTCGAAGGCGAAATAGGGTTCCGGTCCGGTGACCGGGAGGCGGTCTTGGTGCAGGCGGATACATCACCAAGCCGCGGAACGAACTCCACACCATGTGGAACGCGGGCAAGGTGCCGGCCCGCATGATCGAGGTGATCAGCCCGGCGGGCTTTGAACACTTCTTCTGGGGCATGGCCAACCAGCTCGAGGCCGGGCTCCCGGACCCCGAGACGGTCCAGAAACTCGCGGCGCACTTCGGCCTGCGCTTTGCTGAGGCGCCCTGGCTGCCGGACATCATTGCGCGCTACAACCTGACGCCCCCGCGGATGTAACGCCCCGCCGGGCCGGGCCCTGCGTGGGCTGGCCCGGGAACGCCGGCAGAGCAAGAGCCCCTGGCGGAGCAAGAGCCTAAAGCGGGAACTTGCCGGACATCTCCAGCGCACCCGCGCAGGTCCAGGCGGACAGCCGTTCCTCGGCGGAGGGACCGCCGTCGAGCGGGCTGGTGAGCCGCGGACGGCGGACCCAGCATCCGGCTTCCTCGGCCACCAGGGCACCTGCGGCGAAGTCGTGCTCGTTCAGGCCCCGCTCGCCGAAGGCATCGACTGTTCCGTCGGCGACCATGCAGAGATCCAGGGCGGCCGAGCCGAGCCGCCGCACATCGGCGAAGCCGTCCACAAAACTGCCTAGCGCCGCGAACTGCTCCGCGCGCACCCCGGGGTCGTAGCTGAATCCGGTGGAGAGGATCTGTCCGGTGCGGCCGGGAACCGGACCGTTGAGCCGGACCCGCTTTCCGTCCTGTTCCAGCCAGGCGCCCTGGCCCCTTGAGGCGTAGTACACGCGGCCCAGCGCGGGGGCGTGCACGACGCCGGCCAGCCAGACGCCGTCGGAATCGGCAACAGCCACCGAGGTGGCGTAGTAGACGATGTTGCGGATGAAGTTGGTGGTGCCGTCGAGCGGGTCAATGGACCAGCGCAGCCCGGTGGGCTTTTCCGGACGGGTGGTTCCGTGTTCCTCGCCTGTGATCGCGTCGCCAGGGCGTGCGCTGTGGATGGCCGTGCGCACGGCTTCCTCTGCGGCCACGTCGAAGGCGGTGACCCAGTCGCCGGCTTCGCCCTTGTTGGTGACCGTCCCGGTGTCCAGGGCACCGTGGCTGCGTTCGGCGAGAACATTGGCACCGGCTGCCGCCGCGGCCTTGGCCACATCGAGAAGCTGGTTGAGGTCCACGGCGTCGGTTACTGCTTGCGTCATTCGGAGTCCTCCTGGTCTTGCGGAGTGGGGGTTGCCTCGGGATCGTCAGGTTCATCTTCAGCGGCGGGTGCCGGCCCGTTGGCCAGCAGCTCGCGGAATCCGTCCTCGTCCAGGACAGGAACACCGAGCTGCTCGGCTTTGTCCAGCTTGGTGCCGGCGTTGTCGCCGGCCACGAGGTAGTCGGTTTTCTTTGACACTGAGCCTGCTGCCTTGCCGCCCCGGACCAGGATCGCTTCCTTGGCCTCGTCCCGGCTGAAGCCCTCCAGGGTTCCCGTGACCACCACGGTCAGCCCTTCCAGGGTGCGCGGCGTGGACTCGTCCCGTTCATCCTTCATCCGGACCCCCGCGGCGGCCCAGCGGTCGATGATCTCCACGTGCCAGTCTTCGGCGAACCACTCCTTGAGCGCCGCGGCGATGGTGGGGCCCACCCCGTCCACGCCCGCCAGTTCCTCCTCGGACGCCTGCCGGATGGCGTCCATGCTGCCGAAGTGGTTGGCCAGGGCGCGTGATGCGCGGGGGCCGACGTGCCGGATGGACAGCGCCACCAGCACGCGCCACAGCGGCTGCGTTTTGGCTTTTTCGAGCTCGTTGAACAGCTTCCCGGTGGTGGCCGTCGGCTTGGACGGCGTCTTGGCCGTGCCCTTGCTGTAGAAGTAGGGCACCAGCTCGAACTCGCCGGTGGGCACACCCTTGGACCGCTTCTCGCGCCGGATCTTCACCGGTTCAAGGTCCTCCGGCGTCAGGTCGAACAGGGCCGCCTCACTGACCAGAGGCGGGACCTCGGGTTCCGTCGGCTGGGTCAGCGCGATCGCGGCCTCCCAGCCGAGGGCCTCAATGTCGAACGCTCCGCGGCTGGCAACGTGGAACACCCGCTCACGCAGCTGCGACGGGCAGGACTTGGCGTTGGGACAGCGGATGTCCACGTCCCCTTCCTTCCCGGGAGCAAGCGGAGTTCCGCAGGACGGGCATTCCGTGGGCATCACGAAATCCCGCACGGGCGGGTCCTGCTGGTCCCGGAGCGCCAGCACCGGGCCAACGATCTCGGGGATGACGTCCCCGGCCTTGCGCAGCACCACGATGTCGCCGATCTTGACGCCCTTGGCCTTGACCACGTCCTGGTTGTGCAGAGTGGCCATTCCCACGGTGGAGCCCGCGACCTTGACGGGCTCCATGATCCCGAACGGCGTGACCCTGCCGGTGCGCCCGACGTTCACGGCGATGTCCAGGAGCTTGGTGTGCACTTCCTCGGGCGGGTACTTGTAGGCGACGGCCCAGCGCGGCACACGCGTGGTGTAGCCCAGGGCACGCTGGGTGGCGAAGTCGTCGATCTTCACCACGATGCCGTCGATCTCGTGGAGCAGGCTGTGCCGCTTGTCCCCGTACTTTTCGATGAATTTCAGCACCTCGGCCGGGCTGCCGAGCACTTCGAAGTAGGGGCTGACGGGCAGCCCCCACTCGGCCAGGAGCCGGTAGGTCTCGGACTGGCTGGCGGCCTGCAGGCCTTCGCGGGCGCCGATGCCGTGAACGAACATCTGCAGCGGGCGCTTGGCGGTTTCGGCCGGGTCCTTCTGGCGGATCGAGCCGGCGGCGGCGTTCCGGGGGTTGGCCAGCGGCGCCTTGCCTGCCTCAATCAACGCCTCGTTGAATTCGGCGAATGCCTTGGACGGGATAAACACCTCGCCGCGGATTTCCATCTCAGCGGGGAAGCCGCTGCCGCTGAGCTGCTGCGGGATCTCCTTGATGGTGAGCACATTGTGTGTGATGTCCTCGCCGGTGGTGCCGTCACCGCGCGTGGCGGCCCGGACCAGCTTTCCGTCCCGGTACAGCAGGTTCACGGCGAGGCCGTCAATTTTCAGCTCGGTTAGCCAGGCAGCCTGCGGATTTCCGGACTTGGCAACCCCGGCCTCCGCCTTAGCGATCCAGGCCTGCAGTTCCTCGATGGAGAAGACGTCCTCCAGGCTGTACATCCGCTGGAGGTGTTCGACGGCGGCAAACGCCGCGGACACTTCCCCGCCAACCTCCTGGGTGGGCGAATCGTTGGACACGAGCTCCGGATGCAGCGCCTCGAGTTCCTCCAGCCGGCGAAAGAGGGCGTCGAACTCGGCGTCGGAGACGAGGGGCTCGTCCTCCTGGTAGTACGCGAACCGGTACTTCCGGACAAGGTCCGCCAGGTTCTCGTACTCATCCCGTACGGACTCAGAGGGAACGGCTTCCGGCTCAAGCTCGTCTGTGGCTGCGCCGGTTCCCGTGGCTGCGTTGTCTGTGGGGCCTGATGGTGTGCTCACAGACCTATCTTGCCTTACAGCCCCGACATTTTTCCGGGAGGCAGGCTCCTACCAGTGACCGGACAGGCGGTTCCGGCTCCACAGCGCGAAGGCCAGGCCGCCCAGACCCACCAGGAGGACAACCCCCATGATGGCGAACAGCCCAAAGATTCCGATGCCGGAGGTCTTTTCCACGGATACGACGGCGGCCCGGCTGGCCGCCGCTGTGGCGATCGGTTTGGTCCAACTGGACTCGGCCATGGTCGTGGACGACGACGGACCGGGGCTGGAGGAGGCAGAGGCTGCCGGGACGGCAGGGGGTGTTGCCACCTGGACCGCTTCGGCCGCGACGGCGCCTTCGAATGTCGGGGCCACCAAGGGTGTGCGGGTGGGGGCGGGCCGCGCCGGTACCGGCGCAACGCGCGGAGCAGCCGGCGCCACGGACTGCACAGGAGCGGGGGCAGGCGCCGGAGCCTTCGGCGCCGGCGCCGGCGCCGGGGCGGAGGAAGTCGGCGCGGGGGCCGCCGTCGTCGGGGCAGGGGAAACGGACGACGGCGGGGCGATGGGCACAGGCGACTCAGAGCACTGTTGCTCCGGCAGGCAGGCGGCCTGGGCCGCTCCGGCGGCGCCGGACACTGCCGTGAAAGCCAGCATGGCGGCGGCGATTCCGGGCAGCAGCGCGCCCCGCAGACGGGTGATTCCTATCATGAAGTACCTTTGCATCCACGCAGGACACGCGCCCGCACCAAGTTTTATCCCGGGTATTTTCCTACAGTTCCGCGCGGGGCACCAAATTGGCTGCCGCCGGCTGGCTGCTGCCGGTTGGCTACTTCCGGCTTTCAGGAGGTAGCGCTATCTGGAGCTTGCGCACCTTGCCCCTGCCCACAAGGTAGCCACGGCCCGGAATGAAGTCCGTGCCGACCCGTCCGAGTGACGTGCTGAGGAGGCTGTCGCCGTCGATATCGCCCGGATTGATCAGCAGTCCCCTCCTGCCCGACTTGAACGGCTGCGCCAGAGACCATGCCGAAGACCAGGTGGACGTTTCAGATTCGCCCACCACCCACTGGTCAGCCTTGATGGACGCGGCGACGAGCCGTTCGATCCCGGATTCGGCCAGGGTGTTGGTGAACTCCGTGAGCCCCTCGATGAAGATGGCCACTTTGCCGGGATTGGCCGAGGCATGGTCCGTCAGCGCTTCCACAGCCTCGTCGACGTCGTCGGCCCCAACCAGCGAGCGGTCCCAGACCGGCAGCGACGCCACGGCGGACTTGCGGGCACCGAGGTAAACCAGTTCAGTGTCCGGATTGGACCGGCGCAGCGCGTAGGCCATGGTCACGAGGGCAACTGTCCGTCCGGCGCCTGGCGGGCCCGCGAGCAGCAGCGGGCCCTTCGCCATCAGCGTCGCCGGCTGCAGCGTCTCGTCGTCCACGCCGATCACGGGCAGGTCCGGCAGGCCGGCAGGCAGGATGTCCAGGTCGATCTGCTCGGGCAGCCGCTCGATCCGCGGAGCCCGCTCCACGCCCTGGCGCAGCATGGCCTCGCTGAGTTTGTGCACCTCGCGCGCCTGCAGGGCGAGGTTGGAGTTGCCGCCCAGGACGGAGAGCTGCACCTCGAGGCCGCCCAGCAGCCCGCGCCCGGGAGGCGACCCCTTGCCCAGGACGTCCCTGGGCACGTCCATGGTCAGGTAGTCGTCCTCGGCGGACAGCCGTAGCACCAGCCGCCGCTGGATGGAGGCAAGCAACGACGCCGGGACGGAGTTGGGCCGGTCAGCGCTGACGACGAGGTGGATGCCCAGGGGACGGCCGTCGGTGGCAAGCTGCAGGAAAAGGTCCCACAGGCCGGAGAGCTTGCTGTACTCGTAGGCCTCGCGGAAGGCCGACATGCCATCCACCAGCACGAAGATGCGCTTTTCATCCGGCATGCCGGCGAGCCTGCGGTACTCCCCGACGGTGGCGGCACGGACCTCGGCGAAGCGTTTGGCCCGGTCCTCGGCGAGATCGCTGAGCCAGCGCAGGAGCCTGCCCACGCGCTCCACGTCGTCGCCGTCGATGATCCCACCCACGTGCGGGAGCTCTTCGAGCATCCTGAGTCCCGCAGAGCCGCAGTCAATCCCATAGACGTGGACCGGCCCGCCGCGGGGCGTGACGGCGGCGGCGATCGCGATGCCGCGCAGGGCCGCGGACTTGCCTGAGCCACCGGTGCCGTAGATGGCCATGTTGCCGTCGTTGTCCGGTTCGTAGAAGACGGTGGGCTGGTCCTGGCGGGCGGGGTCGTCCGCCACGCCCAGCAGGAGCCGTTCGTCGGTGCGCGGGTTGGGCAGCAGCGAGAAGTCGTAGGTGGTGGCCAGTTCGTTCAGCCACGGCTTCCGCGGCGGTTCTATGGCCAGCAGGTCAGCGGCGTCGATGACGTTGGCGGTCATCCTGGCGATGTCGTTGGGGCCGGCCGGTTCTTCCTGCACGGCGGTGTCGGGGGCCGGCGCTTCCCAGGCGGGACCGGACCCGAAGGCCATCTCCACGATGTCGACCTGCGGGCGCTGCGGCCGTTCGGTGGTCCAGCCGCCGGCGTAGCCCGTCTGGAAACCCTGGATCCGGCCGGGACCGGTCTTGGCAGCACCGCGGCCCGGGATGGAGGGGTCGAAGTATGCGGCGTCCGGCACACCGAGGATGTCGGTGGCGTCATCCTCGTCGGCCATCCGCAGCGCCACCCGCAGGTTCGTGTTGGCGCGCAGGCTTTCCTTGATCACACCGGCCGGGCGCTGCGTGGCGAGGATCAGGTGCAGGCCAAGGGACCGGCCGCGGGCGGCCACGTCAACCACGCCGTCCACGAACTCGGGCACTTCGGTGGCCAGGGCAGCAAACTCGTCCACCACGATCACCAGGTAGGGCGGGGCCTCGGGATCCGCCTCGCGCTGGAGCGCGAGCAGGTCCTTGGCCTTTTTCCTGTTGAGCAGGTGCTCCCGGTAGTGGAGTTCAGCCCGGAGCGAGGTGAGGGCGCGCCGCACCAGGTGCGGCGAGAGGTCGGTGACCAGGCCTACGGTGTGCGGCAGCTTCACGCAGTCGGCAAACGCGGCGCCGCCCTTGTAGTCCACGAACAGGAAGCTGACACGGTCCGGGCTGTAGGCAGTGGCCATGCCCATGACCCACGACTGCAGGAACTCGGACTTGCCGGCACCGGTGGTTCCGCCCACGAGCGCGTGCGGGCCTTCGTTCTTCAGGTCCAGGTAGAGGGGCTCCACGCCCTTGGAGCCCACCAGGGCACGGAGCGAGCCGTTGTCCTTGCGGTTGGCCACAGCGGTGGAGCCAACGGAGTTGTTCTCCTGCCAGCGCTCTGCCACGGCCTGGGGGTTGTCCAGGAAGTCCTTGCCCACCAGCGCCGCATAGGACACGGCCCGGGGCAGGTTGGAGTCGTCCTCCAGCGGTTTGCCGGCGTCGACCACGGGCGAGAGCATGCGCGCCAGCTGGCCGGCCAGTTCGGCGTCGAGGCTTTCGCAGCTCACGGGGTAGGTGTGGCGGCCCAGCCGGACCTGGCCGGTGGTGGTGCCGTGTTCGCCGTCCACGGCCATGAAGTCACGGCAGGCGGCCGGAAGGGATTCGACGCCGGCCGCGACCCACAGGACGTGGACGCCTGCGTCCGGGCCGCGTTCCACAAGCCGGGTCAGCCGTCCGCGGTCCACCGGCGCGTCATCCTCGACGATCACCAGCACCGAGGGCAGCACCGGCGGCGGGACGTCAGCTGTTTCCTCGACGATGCCGGGCCGCTGCACGGGTCCCTGCAGGCGCATGGCGGCCTCGCGGAGTTCCACGAGGTCCTCGATCCGGGCCAGCAGGCTGGTGCCGCCTGCCGAACCGGCCGCCAGGTGGTCGCCGCTGAGCGGGCTGTGGCTCGAGCCGACGTGAGGCAGCCACTGCAGCCAGTTCCACCGTTCCCGGGACCGGGCCGAGGTGATGGCGGCCACGGCCACCTCCGCCGGGGAGTGCAGGCCCACGAGCTGCAGCACCACTCCCCTGGCCACGTCATCGACGAGTCCGCGCGGCCCGGCCAGGCCGAAGGAGCCGGCGGACCGCAGCTGGGAGACCACCGGCACCCCCTCGATCTGCCGGAACTGGTCCAGGCAGTCCTCGATCTCGCGCCGGTATTCCGTCTCCGTTTCGGAGGTGTTCGGCTCCTCGAAGGGGATCCGCGAGGGCACGGTGCCGAGCCCGAACCGGAGCGCCAGGAACCCGGAGTGCTCCGGCCGGTGCGTCCACAGCAGCGGGCCAAGCTTGTAGATGGAGTCGACGGTGTCGCTGACCGACGGCGCTTCCTGGAGCCGGACGGCCCGCTCCACGCGCTGCAGCTCGGTGGCGTCCTGCCGGAAAGCCGCCATGGCCGCCCGGAACTGCTTCAGCTGCTCCTTGCGCTCACGCCGGCTCTGGAATTTCTGGTCCACGTAATGGCCAACAATGAACAGCGGCATCATCAGCATGAACACCATGGACATTAGGTTTTGGGTCACCGAGAACAGCACCGCGCCCATCATCAGCGGGGCGATCAGCATGATGAAGGGGAATGGGTGGTGGTCCTGCCGCCGCGGTCCAGCCGGGGGCACCCTCTTCCCGGGCGCAAACCGCGGCACCACCCGCGGGGACCGGTTGAAGTCCACAAGGGGCGACGTCGGAACTGCCGCACCGCTGCGCGCCAGCGGCACAACTGTCAGCACGGTGTCGCCCAGCGTGACGGTGTCGGAGGAATTCAGCGTGGCCCGGGTGACCGGGAGTCCGTCCATCTGCAGGCCGTTGGCGGAGTTCGTATCGACGATCTCGATGCTCTCCCCCACGGTGATGCGGGCGTGCCGCTTGGATGTCAGGGGGTCGGTGAGCCGGACATCGACGTCCCGGCCGCGCCCGATGTAGCTGGTGCCGGAGGGCAGTGAGAACTCCCGTCCGACGTCGGGGCCGGAAACGATGCGCAGCGTGGCCGCAGCCGGGCCGCGGTCCGCGGCAGGGCCGGCGCCGTTCGGGTCGCCGAACGTGTCGCTCACCTGGGTCAGCGACACGACCGAGCCGGGCCGCAGCCCGGACTCCAGCAGGTTGTCCGCCCGGTCGAGGACGATGCCGCGCATGCCGCCCGCGACGAAGGCCTCGTCAATCCGGAGTGAGAGATTGGCCGGAGCGGGTTCGTGCCGCCGGACGGGGTCGGCGGTCCACAGTTCGGTGGCGATGTCCGCGACCGTGGCGCGGCCGTCCACGGTGACGGCCAGGTCCTTGGCTTCGGCGGGGTCGCGGCGCAGGGTGAGTCGGATCCTCATGCTTCGACCTCCCCGCGCATCTTTTCCAGCAGGTGGAGGTCGCCGGCGGTGACCAGGTGCGAGGTGACAGCGTGCTCCACGAGGCGTGCCCGGCGGTTGGTGGCCAGTTTGCCGCCGCCTCCCCTGAGGCCGGCCACTCCGGCACGGTCCAGCTTGTCGCAGACGTTGTCCAGCTTCCGGTTGAACCGGGTAAGCGCCCAGCCCAGGGTCCGGGCCGCCTCCGCAGAGGAGGGAATGGCGCTGAATCCGGTGCCCTCACGCCGCAGCATCGGCTCGGCGAGCGCCACGATGAGGGCCTTCTGGGAGTCCGTGAAGACCACGGGGCCGATGGTGGTGTCGCCGCCGCTGGTGTGGCTGCTGGTCTCCTGCCGGAACGAGGGCGTCTTCACGTGGACCGCGAACTCGTAGGTGGTGGGTCCGGCGGTGAAGATGACGCTGGTGTGGCTGAAGACGAGCGGCAGCCGGGCGCCGGGCGACAGCCACGCCTGCATGCCGCCGGATCCGTCGGCCACCGTGGCGGAGAGCCGGCTGCCCACGTTGCTGAGCCACCAGATCCCGTCGTACCTGGCAATCTGCAGGAAGCGCCGGTGCAGGTAGGGGTTGTCGTCCACTTCGAGGTCGCCCTCGCGGCCGATGCTGAAGATGTCCTCATCGTTGGGCTCGTACCACTCGCCGCAGAAATCTATGGCCAGGTCTCCCATATTCCGTGCCTCCTCGATGGGTAGTGTCCTTGTTGTCATGGGCCGGCTACTCCTGCAGGCATGCGATGGAATCCGGGCCGCCCGGCGAGGCGCTGCCGTCCGCCCTGACAAGGATCACCTGGAGGCATATGGGCGGGTCAATAAAACCGGAAATGAAGGCCTGGTTGGTCGTTGTGGTTTCAAAGGGGCCGTCCTCCTTTACGGACTTGGCCCGGTACTTGAACGTGTCACCCTCTTTGGGCTGCGGATTCGTCCAGGAGAAGACAATGATGTTTGGGTCCTCTGCCTTTGGTGCGGCAGCGAGGCCTTCCACGTCCGGCACCGTCCCGTTGTCCAGGGCGTCCGCCGGCGGCTTCTTCACCTCCGCGGTTTCGGGCGCGCTCGGCGTCTGGGGGGCGGCGTTGGCCACCACCAGGCCCACGGCGGCGGCGAGGGCCAGCACGGTGGCTCCGGAGATGGCGAGCCACAGGTTTCGCTTGGAGCGGTCCTGCGCGTGGCCACCCGCGGGCTCGGCCCCTTCCTGCGGCGGCTGCGCCGCGCGGTGGACCGTCGTGTCGGCGGCAGCGGTGTAGCCGGTGTCGGCCGCGTGGAAGGCGGGCGCAGGTGGCACGTCAGCGGCGGCAGGGGGCAGCGGCTTGGTCCGCGCCGGGAAGGTGGGGGCGCTTCCGGTCCGGTCCGGATCAATGGACGCGACGTTGCGGACGCGCGTCTCCTCCACGCCGTCGTCCAGGTGCACGTCCTCCTGGCGCTCCTCCAGCACCTCGAACGGCGTGACGGACAGGTTGAGCTCGGCCTGGATCCGCTGCAGTGCCAGGGCGAAGGCGTGGGCCGAGGAATAGCGGGAGGCGGGTTGCTTGGCCATCGCGGTGGCCAGCGCCAGCTCGAGGGATTCCGGCACGTCGGCGCGTCCCAGCCGCGGGACGGGCATGCTGGTGATGCGTGAGATGAGCTCGCGCTGGGAGTTGTCGGCACCCGGCAGGACGAAGGGTGAGCGTCCGGCGAGCAGCGTGTACAGGGTGGCGCCCAGCGCCCACACATCCACCAGCACGCCGTCGACATTGCCGTCGCGGAACTGTTCCGGCGGGGACCAGGGGATGGACATCCCGGCGTCCTCGTCCGCATCGCCGGCCAGGGTGCCGGAGATGCCGAAGTCGGTGAGGGCGGGACGGTTGTAGTCGGTGACCAGGATGTTGGCAGGCTTGATGTCCCTATGGGCGATGCCCGCCCGGTGCGCCGTTTCGACGGCGGAAGTCACCTGGATGCCGATCGCCAGGACCTCGTCCACGCTGAAGCGCTGCCGGCGGTACCGGACATCGAGGCTCGGCCGCGAGCAGTACTCCATGGCCAGGTAGGAATGCCCGTCCTCGGTCACCTCGGCTTCAAAGATGGTGACGATGAAGGGGTGCGACGACAGCTGGGCCATGAGGTTGGCCTCGGACTCGAAGCGGCGCCGCGCGCCCTCCGTCTTGAGGCCGGACAGCAGCACCTTGACGGCGACCTTGCGGCGCGGCCGGTCCTGCTCGTAGAGGTAGACGTCGGAGAAGCCGCCCGATCCGAGCAGGCTGACGTAGCTGAAACCGGGAATGCGGGGCGGTGGCGCCGCCGGCCGCTTGGAACTCACAGGATCTCCTCAAAGCGCAGGGATACGTCATCGCCGAGTTCTGCAATGTCGCCGTCCAGGACAATGGCCATTTCATTCTGGGCAAGGCGCCGCGGCGGTTGGCCCTCGCGGACCAGCACGGTGCCGTTGGTGGCCTTCAGGTCGCACAGCATCACGTGCCAGCCTTCCAGCCGGACCTCGATGTGCGACCTCGAAATGTCGCCGCCGGGGCTCGGCACCTGGACCAGCCGCGGCATGGTGCCGCCCTGGACCCGGGACACGGACGGCTGCCGCCCGATCACCAGCGAGTCGTCGAGGTCGATCAGCTCCCCGGTGGACAGCCGCAGCCGGCCAAGCCGGGGGCGCGGCACCTGGACGGCGACGTCAGGCAGCTGAGCCCCGCAGGTGAAGCACTGGCTACTGGTGGGTGGGTTGGCGTGGCCGCCGGGGCATACCCGGGCCAGGACCAAAGGGCCGTTGCCGGGCACATTTTCCCCGCCGGGTGTTCCAGCACCCTGGCCGGGTTCGTGCCCCTGCCCCGCCTGCGCTCCGCTGGTGGGGAGGTCGCTCCTGAAGATGGTCTGCCCGTCGTGGTCCCCTTCCGCCGGCGCGCCCGGCCCGGCTGCGGGGATGAACGACGGCGGGACCTGCAGTCCGGTGAACGACGGCGGACCGCCGGGGGCCGGGAAGGAGGGCGGTATCTGGGGTCCCGGGACCGACGCCGGGACCTGGAGCCCGGGGACCGACGCCGGAATCCGGGGTTCCGGGGCGCCGTCTCCCCCGGTGGCCCACGGCACTGACTCGATCAGTCCCGTCTGGGCCGGCACCGGCGGTTGCGGCGCAGCTGCCCGTTCGGCCGCAGATTCCTGGCCAGGGGATTCCTGGCCTTCAGGTTCCCGGCCTTCAGTTTCCTGGCCCGGGACCTCCGGGGCTGGTGCCTCGGCGGCTGCGGCAGCACCGTCGTCGTCCCCGGTCCGGATAGCTGCGTCCTCGATGCTGCGGACCACCGTCTTGTCCCACAGGTGGTCGTAGGAGCTGGTGAACTCGGTGGCCGGGCCTTCGTCCTGCTCCCGGTCCTGCTGCACGGGTGCTTCCGGCGGCAGGACTTCCGGTGCCGGTGCTTCCGGCGGCAGTGCTTCCTCGGGCGGGGTTTCCTCCAACCACGTCCCGGCAGTGGCAGCACCGGTCCCAGTAAATCCCGTCACGGTTTCCTCCCCAGGTACAACCAGGGTCTCGGCCGACGCCTCCAGCGGCGGCACAGCCGTCTCCGGCACTTTCTGCAGGGCGGCGCCGGGTTGGGTGACGCTGACGCGCAGCGACTGCAGGAGCACGGCCCCTTCAACCACCGGCAGTTCAGGTACACGGAGCAGTTCAGGCACACCCTGGTGCACCGCGGCGGCGCCGGGAACGGCCACGCTGAACCATTCGGGCGCCTCCAGCCACCGCTCGGCCCAGGTGGTGACGTTCCGGCCGTCGAGTGTCACAGGACCCGACGGAAGCTGGACCGTCAGGTCAATGTCGCCGCGCAGGAAGACCCGCAGCGAGTCGCTGTATCCGATGATGCCGAAACACGGGGTGGCTGACAGCGGTGCACCGAACCCGCCCGTCACGGCGTGCAGCACGTCGGCTGGATCCGGGGCGCCCGCGAGCAAGTCCCACACGCTGCTGACCAGCGGGGCCGGAGTGGCAGGGTCCAGGATCACCGCAGTTCCCGACCTGACCAGGCCCAGCCATCCGCCGGGGACATAGCTAGCTGCGGCCATTGGCAGCGTCCTCGCTTCCGGCACGCGGCAGCGTATCCTGCTCTTCCGCGTCCGCGGCGCTCCGGGGCGCCGTCGTCGCCATGCCGGCATCGTTGAGGACGTTCCTGGCGTCGATCACGATGACCGTGATGTTGTCCCGGCCGCCGCGCCGCAGTGCCGCCTGGATCAGGGTGTCCACTGCTTCCTGCGGGTTCTCAACGGTGCTGAGGATTTCGTGCATCTCGCTATCCGTCAGTTCCCCGTTGAGGCCGTCCGAGCAGACCATCACCCGGTCGCCTTCTTCGATGGGCAGCAGCCAGTAATCGGCTTCGGTCTCCTCACCCGCGCCCAGCGCACGCGTCACGACGTGCCGGCGGGGGTGCACCGCGGCCTCCTCGGCCGTGATCTCGCCGCTCTCCACAAGCTCCTGGACCTCGGAGTGATCCACACTGACCTGCGAAAGCCGGCCCTGGCTCAGGCGATAGGTCCGGGAATCCCCGATGTTCATGACCAGCCAGTAGGGAACGCCCATCTGCTCCACCACCACCACGCCGCTGAGTGTGGTTCCGGCCCGGGAACCGGTGGCTGCGCGGATGGATTCGTCCGCGCTGGCCAGGTACTGCTGCACCACTCCCGCGGTGGCCGTCCGCTCCCCCGTCGCCAGCTGCGGCAGCTGTGCCAGCGCCCGCACGCACATGCCGCTGGCCACCTCGCCGGCTTCGTGGCCGCCCATGCCGTCCGCGACGGCGAACACGGGATCCGAAGCGATGTAGGAGTCCTCATTGAGTTCGCGGCGAAGGCCACGGTCCGTTCCGTAGCCAAAGCTCAGCCTCAGGCCGGGCTCGTTGCCGGTCCCCGGGGTTCCGGCCACCTGCTGTGAATTCATGCGTGTCCTACGTTGAAGGTGCGGTCCCCGAAATGAACTGTGGTTCCGGGGCTGACAAATGCGGGCACACCCGGCTGCAGCGCCGTGCGCATGCCGTCGGGTGTGGTGACGGCGCTGCCGTTGGTCGAGTGGCGGTCCGTGACCCATACACCGGCACCGTCGGTGAGCAGGTGGAGGTGGGTCTTGGAGATGGTCCTGCCCGGGTCCGGTACGGGCAACAGCTGGGCCTGCGATTCCCCGGCGGCGGGGGCAGGGTTGCGGCCGATCAGGACGTTCCGTTCCAGGCGGAAGTCGCGGCCGTCGTCGAGCGTTATGCGCAGCACGGCCTGGGGGACGTCCTGGCGGGCCCCGCCACGCACCTGGGTGCGGTCCATGGCGTCGTCGGGGTGGACACCGTTAATCTGCTGAAGACGGTTGACCTGCTGAACACCGCCGACCGGGATGACACCGTCGACCGGGATGACACCGTCGGCCGGGATGACAGTGCCGTCCGCGGCTGCCGGCTGGCCCGGCGCGACGGCGGGCGGGGCAGCAACCGGGTTCCGGGAAGCAACTGGGTTCCGGGAAGCAACCGGCGACGCCACCTGCTGCACCGGGGGCAGGTCCATGGGCGCGAAACTGTAGGGACCTTCGATGCCGCCGGTGGAAACGGGATTGCGGCCATGCACCACATCGAAGACGAGCGTTCCTGCCGCGCGGTCATGCCACCCACGGAGCTTTCCGTTCCGGTCCCAGGCGCTGGACGCCACAACGGCGACGGCCCACGCCGTTCCAAGGAGCAGCAGCGGTCCCAGGACCAGCAGCGCGGCGTCGAACCATTTGAAGACGACTACCACTACTGAGGCGAGGACGGCCAGCAGAATGCCGGCTCCCGTGACGATGCCGCGCAGGAACACGGCACCGAGGCCCGGCGCGTAACCGTCCCTGTCGGCGCTGCGGATGCCCATGAGCTGGTTGCCGATGGTGTTGCCGGAACGGCCCTCGACGCCGGCCACGGTGAGCACGTACACCAGGGTCAGTCCGGCTCCGATGCCTCCCAGCAGCGCCAGCAGGCTTGTGTCGTAAATGATCAGCCCGGCGCTCCGCGTGCTGGTGATGCCGGCGAACCCGATGGACAGCAGGACCGTCAGGATGGCCACCGGCGCCAGCCAATCGAGGACGGCAGCGCCGAGACGCTTGCCCGGGGAAGCCGGAACCAGCGAAAGCGTGCCTGACATGTCTGATCCTTCCCCCGGCCCTACCGGGATGCTACCGGGAAACGGAGCGGCTTGCCTCCCGCCCCGGTCCAAGGTGGCGGCCCGCTGGGGCACAGATCCGCGGTTGGGCAGCGGTGTTCCGCATGCACCGCAAAAGCTTGCTCCGGCCCGGACCGGCTGGCCGCAGCGCAGGCACGGCACGCTTCGGTCGGAAGCCGATCGCTCGGAGGCAGGTCCCGCGGGGGCAGCTCCGGGTAAAGCTCCCGGTCCCGTCCCAGGCACTGGCGAGCCGCTCACCGCCGGAACCCCCGTGCAGCCAGGGCGGCCCGGGCCTCAGCCAGCAGCGACCGGGGTGAGAACCGCGCCTGCTGGCGCCGCCAGAAACCGAGCGTTCCTGTCATCTCCTTCAGCGAGCCGTCCACCACGTCCCAGTACTCCCGCACCTCATCCTCGCTCGGCTGGCCCGCGCCGAAGATGGAGGCGTCGGCGCGGTGCGCCAGCAGGGTTGTGGTGGCGCCGGCGGCAGGGAACGCCTCGGCCACCACTGCCGCCGTCTCCCGCCTGGTTGCGCGGCTGTCCACCGGGGCGCCCATGTCTGTGGCCAGGCTAAGGACCTCGCTCCAGCCGCCGCCGACGCGCTGGACAGGATCGCCGCCGGTGAAGCGGGCCTTCCGGCGCCGCAACTTGAGCAGTGCGATCAGCAGCAGCGGCAGGGCCAGAATGCCCACGGGGATCAGGGCGATGCCGATGGCGGTGAGGATGGGACCCCAGAACAGCCACGGGTTGGTCTTCTTCTCGTCGGCGTCGAGGGCGTCCGGAGAGGAGTCCGGCGGCAGGTCGGCGGGTTCCTGCGGCGGTGGCGGCGGCTGCAGGACCTGGGGCTTGGGCTTGGACTTGTTTTCCGGGTCGGGCGGAATGGGGATGTTGTCCTTGGGCGGTGTGGGGTCGAAGGCCACCCAGCCCACGCGGTCAAAGGCCACCTCCACCCAGGCGTGGACATCCTTGCCGGTTATCTTGATGTCGCCGGCGCCGTTCTCCGGGCTCTTCGGGTCAGGGTAGAACCCCATGACCACGCGTGAGGGAATGCCCAGGTGCCGCAGCATCAGGGACATCGCGACGGCGTACTGCTCATCGTCGCCGAGCATCTGCTTGGCGGTCAGCAGGTCGCGGATGCGCGCCGCACCGTGCCCGGAGACGCTGGGAAGCTGCCCGTCCGCAATGAGCCCGTTGCTGAAGGCGCCCTTCTTCTGGAAGTGGGCCTCGATCTGCCGGACCCGGTCCACCGCGGTCGGGGCGTCCGCGGCCAGGTCATTGGCCTGGGCGCCCACCACCGGCGGCACGTCGGTGACGTCAGGCAGGCTGACCTTGGCGAAGTCGTATTGCGTGAGCTGCCCGTGCTCCAGCTTCACCGGGTCCGAGATCTGGACGGTGTAGGAGTCACCCCTGGACAGGCCCTGGGTGGTCACCGCGGTGTCTGTGCCGGAGTTGAAGTACAGCCCCGAGGCTGCGCCGGACGAGTCCGGGGCAAAGCTGAGCCCGGTGGTCTTCCGTCCGCCCGGAACGAAGTAGCCCTGGTAGTCATCGATGGTGATGTCCAGGCTGTAGTCGTTCGTCGGGACCGGGTCCGTGGAGTCGGCGAGTGTGTTGATCGACTTCGCGTCCCCCACCTTGCTGAAGCTGCCCGAGCCGTTCGGGTCCATCGTGTAGTTGGTGCCGTTGAAGGAGTCGAGCGCCCCGAGCCGGACCCGTGCGTCCTTGGGCAGCCCCTTGACGGTGAACAGCGTGTCGTCCTTCTTGTCCTTGACGAAGTTGCGGAAGCTCGCCAGCGGCGTGACGTACGCCTTCGGATCAAAGGGCGGTACGACGACGTTGCGGAGGACGCGCCGCTCGTCACCGGCGGCGATCAGCGGCGATACCGCCGCGGTGATTCCCACCGTTGCGGCCAGGACGGCGGCGCCGGCCGCCAGGCGGCGCGTGCGCGCCTTCGCCGCCGTGCCGGCGTCGTGCTGGGGACGGTTCACCGAAACCTTGTGGGTGTCGCGCCGGCGCAGCGCGTCCCGCCGAAAGGTGGCCCAGGCGATGCCGACCACCGTCAGGGCAATGCCCCTTTCCACGGTCAGGAATCCGGCGTTGGTGCTGAACGCGATCCCGGTGACGAACAGCACCAGGACCGGCAGCAGCGGCCAGTACGGGCTGCGGATGCGCCAGGTCAGGGCGCCCGCGGCAGCGGCGGTGATCAGGGCGCTCAGGAAGGGAACGATCAGCACGCCGCCTGCGGTGCCCACGGGCACCCCGACGGTGAGCATGTCCTTCCAGGCAAAGACGACGCCGAGCAGCAGCGTGCGCAGCGATTCCAGGCTGGGAATGAACCCTGCGATCGCGGCGCCGGGGACGGCCAGGGCTGTTCCCAGCACGAGATAGCTGCCGAAGGCCAGTGCCGTGGTGATCAGCAGCCCCAGCCGGAAGTGGGCGTTGAGCGCAGCGACGGCCAGCCCCAGGACAATGCCGCCAAACCCGGCAATCAGGTAGTAGGGGTCGCCGCCGAAGCTGAGGCTGAACCCGAGGACACCAAGCCCGAGCAGAATGGTGAGGGCACCGGCGTCGAGCACAAAATGCCACCGCGGCCGGCCGTCGGCGAAGGCGGACCCGGCGGCCGGGCGGACCGGGCGGCGGGGGCTTTGTGAACCGTTGTGCCGGCGGGAGCTGTCCGAACGGTCGTGCCGACGGGGGCGGAGACCGGTGGCCTCACTCATGCTGCAGCCTTTCGCAGGACGGAGGGAAGGTCAGAGAGGTCGCCGACCGTGAGCACGGTGAGGTCACCGATGTTGGCGCGGGCCGGGGCAGCGCCAAGGTCGGCCCGCACTGCGAGGCTGCGCACACCCGGAGGCACCGAGGCGGCAGCGGAGCGCAGCTGGGTGGCCGTCACCTGGCTGCCCACGACGAAGAAGACCACCGAGGCATTGGGCACCGTGTCGGCAAGCGTGCGGGCGAGGTCGACGGCGGTCTTCCGCAGTGGAGTGCCGACGATCCGGGTCATGTCGTCCAGCATGTTGCGGCCGGTCTCGCAGCGCAGCGGACCGCCCTGGGTCAGGACATCCAGCTCGCGCTGTTCACGGATGGCCTGCCGGCCAATGGACGCCGCTGCCGATATGGCCAGTTCGAATTCCTCTTCCGAGGCGTATTCGTCCGTGTTGATGGACAGTGAAATGGCCAGGTGGGCGCGGCGGGTTTCCTCGAACTGGCGGACCATGAGCTTGTTGGTCCGGGCCGTGGTTTTCCAGTGGATATGCCGCCGGTCATCACCCGGAACGTAGTCGCGCAGGGCGTGGAAGGAAACGTCGGCGCTGGACAGCTCCGTGGTGGGCATGCCTTCCAGGTCCCGGATGAACCCGGCCGCGGAACCGGCCAGCGCCACCGTGCGGGGGTGCACGTAGAGGTCCTCCGGTTCCGTCCAGAGCACCTGCCGGCGGAGCAGGTGCAGCGGATCGGCCCGGACAGAACGGACCGGGCCCACCACGATGACGGCACGCCGCGCCGTCGGGATGGTGAAAAGGTCTTCGTGGACCTGCTGCGGTTTCATCCGCGGGAGGTGGAAGACGGCGGTGGCAGAGCCGACGGGCAGTTCCAGGTCAGCCGGCAGGAGCGGGCGGGCAGACGTGTTGGACACGGCGATGCTTCCAACGGCGCTGTCGCCCACCGCGACCCTGGTCCGGGCGAGGTCGAGGAGCACGCCATAGGAGGAGCGGCCCAGGATGAAGCCGACGGCGATGACGAAGAGCACCAGTGCCGCAACGGCTGCCGCCTTGGCCTCCTGCCAGCCGTAGGCATCCCCGGCCGCAAACAGCAGGACCGCGGCGGCCAGCACGGACCAACCCAGGACGCTGACCACGGACAGGACGGGCCGGACGCGCCGGCCCCACAGGCCGGCGGCCACCCGCCAGGCGGGGCCCAGCGCGAGACGCGCGGTGCTGCCCGCATCGGACCATAATCTGGATGAGTGCTCCTGGGGCCGGAACTTCGGCAGCCGCATTCCGGACCCCCTGAGACCGGACCACTGCACTTTAGGCAGCCGCACCTTAGACGGCGGCGCGCTGCTGCGGCGCTGCGACGTCGGCCAGGACTCGCCCCAGGACGGCTTCGGCGGTGGCACCGGAGAACTCGGCTTCGGGGTCCATCACGAAACGGTGGGTCCAGACGACGCCGGCGAGGTCCTTGATATCGTCCGGCAGGACGAAGTTGCGGCCCTGGCTCGCGGCCCACACCTTGGCCGCCCGGACCATTGCGAGGGCGCCGCGGACGGAGACACCCAGGCGGGTCTCCGGGGCGTTGCGGGTTTCCTCGCAGAGCCTGGAGATGTACTCCAGCACGGCGGTATCAACGTGCGTGGTGGCGGCCAGATCCGCCATGTCCGCCACAGCCTGCGTGGTGATGACGGGGTGCAGGTCCCGGGACCGGTCCTTGAGGTTGGTGCCGCCCAGGAGCTGGACGGTGGAGGCGTGGTCCGGATACCCGATGGAGGTCTTGATCAGGAAGCGGTCCAGCTGGGCCTCGGGCAAACGGTAGGTGCCGGCCTGCTCGATCGGGTTCTGCGTGGCCATCACCATGAACGGACGGCCGGCCTCATAGGTGGTGCCGTCCACGGTGACGCGGGACTCCTCCATGACCTCCAGCAGCGCCGACTGCGTCTTGGGCGAGGCCCGGTTGATTTCATCGGCGAGCACGATGTTGCTGAAGATCGGCCCCTTGTGGAACTCGAACTTCTGGGTCTTCTGGTCGTAGATGGTCACGCCGGTGACGTCGGAGGGCAGCAGGTCCGGCGTGAACTGGATGCGGCTGTTTGACCCCTGGACCGTGGCCGCAAGGGCGCGGGCCAGCGACGTCTTGCCGGTACCCGGGGCATCTTCGAAGAGGACGTGGCCTTCGGCGAGCATCGCGGTGAAGGTCAAGCGGATGACGTGGGCCTTGCCCAGGACTGCCTGGCCCACATTCGCAACGAGCTTCTCGAACGTCCCTGCAAACCAGGCGGCCTGCTCGGTTGTCATGGTCATGGGTTGATTCCTCTTAGGTTGGTGCTGGTGCGGGATGGGCGGGCTTGGGTGCTGGTGGGCGGACGGTCAGCATCCGCCGGGCCGCGAACCGTACAGGTCCACAGTGGTCGACTTCACGTACCATCCGCTCTTGGCCGACTCGGTCAGGCGGTACCACGGGGTGCCGTTGCCGTAGATGTCCTTGGTGCAGTCGATGGACAGCCTGCCCCAGGAACGCTCCACCCAGCCGACGCCGCACTTGGCGGGGCTGCCGGGCGTGTAGGAGTCCGGCAGGCCGGGCTTCCCTGGGCAGGTGCGCACGCTGCTGGCGTCGACCTGGATCTGCGACGCCGGCGGCGGCGGGGTCGGGTCGTTGCCGGAGGTTGCATCTGCGCGTCCGATGGCCCCGTCGACCACCGTGACGGCCTTGACCCGCAGGGTCCGGGTCTGGTTCCAGCCGCCGCCGGAAGCGTCGAACCTGGTGGCCTTTCCGACGCTGGTCCAGGCGCCGCCGTCGAGGCTGACCTCGTAGTGGTCCAGGGGCCGCCCGTTGGTGCCTGTGGAATTCCAGGTCCAGTGGACCTGGGGGTCGCCGGTGGCCGACTTCCCGCCGCTGACATTCGGCGCGTTCGGCGGTGCGTACGGGTTTCCCGAGCCAATGGCCTTGGCATCGCCGGACACGTTGTTCTTGGTGGAGGAGGCGATGATGTTGACGGTGACGTCCCGCCCGTTGGGCTGGCCGGTGATGGTTCCGCCGCCGGCGTTGATGGGCCCGGACCCGTAGGCGGTGGACCACCGGTAGCTGATTTCCGACGCCTGCGACCCGTTCCGCTGTGCCTCGGTGAGGGGCGTGAAGGTCACATCCAGCTGGCCGCTCGTCCCGTTCGCCCGTACGGTCCCGCCGCCCACGGTGCCGGGTTTGCCGGCGGCCCTGACGGGGGCGGACTGGGCGCTGGTTCCGGACGTGCCCGCCTTGTTGGTGGCGGAAACGGTGAAGGCGTAGTCGGCCTCGGAGTTGTCCACTGTGACATTCAGCGACGTGCCGGAAGCCACCTGCTGGCTCTTGACCACGGCTCCGCCCCGCAGGGTTGTCAGTGTGTAGGCGGAGACCGCATCGCCGTTGTTGTTCGGGGCCGTCCAGCTGACGTTGACCTGGGACTGGCTGCCCACGGAGCCGGCCCCGGCCGCGCTGGGGGCAGCCGGCGTCGCCGGCACCCCGGCCGGTACCTCGGCAGCGGAGTACGGGCTCCACTCCGACGGATCCTTTGCGTCGTTGCGGGCCAGGACCCGCACCTTGTAGGCCACGCCGTTGGTGAGACCCTTCCAGACGTAGCTGGTGGATGTCAGGTTCTGGATCTGCGGGTTCTGGCCGGCGGGTGCGGGCGAGATTTCCAGATCGTAAGACTTGACCGGAGAGCCCTTGCTGGCCGGTGCCTGCCAGGTCACGGCCAGCTGCTGGTCGCCGAACCTCAGCGCCGGAGCCAGCGGCATGTCCGGCTTGACGTCGGGCCGGACCTCGGCGGAAACCGGTGACCTGTCGGACTCGCCGAACTCATTCGTTGCCGTCACCTGGAAGTGGTACTTGGTGTTGTTGACGAGGTTGTTCAGGGTGCACGAGTTGGCCGGGCAGTCCTGCGAGTAGCCGCCTTCGCCGTAGACCGTGTACTTGGTAATGGGTGATCCCCGGTCCGCCGGCGCCGTCCAGTTCAGCAGCGCCGTGCCGTCTCCCACGCTCTGCGCCTGCGGGGTGGTCGGGGCCAGGGGCTTGTCCTTGACCGTGAGCCGGATCCGGGCGGTGGCGTACCGCGAGGCGTCGTCGGTCTTGTCGCCGACCGTGTAGGACACCACCAGGGTGCCGGAGAATCCGGCCGCGGGCGTGACCGTCACCGAGTCGCCGCTGACGGCGGCAGTGCCCTGCCCTGTCTCGGTGGCGACGCCGATGATCTTCAGCGGAGTCTCCGGGAACGGGTTGGCATCGTTCGCCAGCACCTTCATGGTGACAGGCTTGCCCGCTGCGGCGTTTTCCTCGATGTCGTCGTTCGCCACCGGCTTGGCCCGGTTTGTCGCCGTCACGGCCAACCGGAACGTGGCGGTGGATTCAAGGCCGCGCGGGTCCTTCGCCTTCACCTGCACGGACCCTGCATCGCCAGGCCGCAGGCTGTCCTGGGCCGACACCTTGAGGGTGGCACCGTCGGTGGACACGTTGAAGCCCTGCGGGACCGCGCCGGCGGTCTCGTACTTCATGTTGCCGGCGTCGTCCCCGTCGGGGTCGGTCGTGAGTTTGGCCAGGTCCGCGGAGGCCGAGTCACCCAGCGGGACATCAACCGAGCCGCCGAGCAGGACGGGCGGGTTGTTCCGGTTGGGATCGGGCAGCACCCTGGTCCTGATGCTCAGGGTGGACTTCAGGCCGGCGGGGTCGTCCGGGCCGGAGCCGTCCGTCACTTCGAAGGTGATGGATCCGGGGCCCGCGTAGTCCCGGTCCGCGGTATACCTGACGGCCGTGCCGTTGCCGGCCACCGGGTTGCTGCCGTCCGCGCCGATGAGCTTGATCCTGTCGGTCTGGGTCAGCCGGGGCGAGCGGCCGTCCCGGACCTTCACCCATTCGGCGAGGTCAGCGGTCACGGACTGGCCGGCGACAACCTCGAGGACCTCGTCCTTGGCAAGGGTGGGAACCTGCTGGCCGAGGCCCGGCACCCAGATGATCGCCGTCGACTTCTGGCCGTCGACGTCTTCCACCGTGTAGGGCACCAGCTGCGGCTGCTCGGTCAGCTCCACGATCATGTTGCCGTCCGCGCCCGGCCGGGCGGTTTCGGCCGCGCTGCTGATCTTGAGGTTCTCGCCAACGCCGTCGGGGTCTTCGTCGTTCTTGAGCACCGGAACGTCGACGGCGGTCTTGCCGAGCGTCTGCGCCGAGGTCACCCGGTCGTCGCGCGCAATCGGTGCCTGCAGCGGGACGCTGCTGTCCACCACCATCCGGATGGCTGCCTGGGCGGAAGCTCCTCGCTCGTCGGCCACCGTGTAACGGAGGTTGACGGTGCCTTCGGCAGCCGGAGCCTGCAGGAGGATGCGTCCGCTTTGCTTGCTGACGGTTGCCTTCAGTGCGGCGTCGGCCTCAATGCCGTCGCCGACGATCCTGATGGGGTCGCCGTCCGGGTCGGTGTCGTTGCCGGCCGCGTCGACGGCGATCTGGCGCCCGGGCCGGACCTTGACCTGGTCGTCCACGGGGGTGGGCTTCTGGTTGGTGTCGCCGCGCGGTGCGATGCCCACGGTGACGGTCCCGGTATTCACGGCGCCCTGCCGGTCAACCACCTTGTAGCGGAACGTATCGGTTCCGGCGCCGTTCCCGGCGGCGATGAAGTCGATGAAGTTGCTGCCCGCCGTCGCCGTGCCCATGCCGGGCGTGCTGTCGATGCCGGTCAGCTGGACGGAGTCGCCGTCGGGATCAATGCCGTCCAGGGGAACAGGAATGCGCACCGTACCCGCCGCCACCACCCGCGCGGTCAGGTTTTTGGGCTGTGGCCGGGAATTTTCGGCACCCTCCAGCGGCAGGATGTGGATGGTGACGGCGGCGGCGCTCTTCTGGCCCTGCGGGTCCACCGCGTTGTAGATCGCGCGCACGGTCTTGGGCTGGCTGCCGGCGATGAACCGGAGGGTGTTCTCCGAGACGAAGCTTTTGCCGTCCTCCGCGGGAACGGCCTGCGGCAGGACAGCGTCGACCGTCAGCTTTTCACCCTGCGGGTGGGTGTCATTGTCCAGGACGGGGATCGTCACGACGTCGTTCACGCGGACGTTGACCTCGTCTGGCTTGGGCTGCGGCGCTTCCACCACGGCGGGGGCGGGCACGGGCACCACCGACACACTGCCGGTGGCCGAAGCCTTGCCGTTGGACATCGTGTAGCGGAAGAGGAACGGGTCCTTGGTGCCGGCGATGTCGGTGATCCGCAGGACGCTGTGGTCGATCACGCTCACCGAGGCGGTGGCGTTCTCGGGCACCGCGACGGACTGCAGGACCAGCACGCCGCCGGACGGGTCGGAGTCGTTGGCCAGCGGGTCCAGCAGGACGCTGCCGCCGACGGGCAGGAGCGCCACGTCGTGGACGGCGACGGGGTTTCCGGAGTCCTTGCCGGATTCCACGTCCACCCGGATGAGGCCCTGGCTGCTCTGCGGTCCGTTGCTGGCCAGGTAGGTGAGGTACACCGGGCCCGGGGTGCGGCTCCTGAAGGTGAAGGTGCCGCCGTCGGTGACCGGGCCCAGCTCTGCTGCTCCGCTGGCTTCCACCTGGGCGAGGCGCAGAGCGCCACCGTTGGGGTCGACGTCGTTCTTCAGGGGCGCGATGACCAGGTCCTGGCCCACCACGGCGGTGACGTGGTCGGCGTTGACCACGGGGGCGAGGGCTCCCGGCGGCTGGACGTTGACCACCACCTTGCCCGTGGTGGTGGCGCGGCCGTCCCAGACGGACACCGTGACGCTCTTCTTTCCGGCCGTGGCGCCGGAGTCCTGGAAGGTGAGCAGGCCGTCGCGGCGGACCTTGACCTGGTCCTGGTCGTTGTCGGCGGTGGCTGACATCAGGACCAGGTCGTCGCCGTCGGGATCGGCCCAGTCGGTGAGGATGTTCTGGCTGACGGTCTTGCCCTGCTCCACGAGGAGCGTGGTGGGGTCGCCGCGTTTGAAGGCCGGGGGCCGGTTCTCGTCCGCTCCGACGACGCTCAGGGTCACCTTGCCGCCGGCGGACAGGCCGCGTCCGTCCGCGGCCGTGTAATCGAACGTCTCGGTCCCGGGCGAGGCATCGGCCGGCACGGTGATCTGGAAGGCGGAGCCGCCATGGATGCTTTCGATGCTGCCGGCCCGCGGGCCTTCTGCGCCGAGGGAGGCGGTCAGGACGTCGCCGTCGGGGTCGGAATCGTTGTCGAGGACGCTCAGGACCGTGGTGCGCCCTGGACGGACGCCGACGGCGTCGGGTTTCGTTTCGGGGGGACGGTTCGGTTTGGTGCGGTCCGGCAGGACGTTGATGGTGTTGTCGTCGGCGGACTCCTCGTCGGGGTCGTCAGCCTGGTTCTTGGGCGGAACAACGTCGTCCCAGTTGTTGACCACCTGCATGTTCTGGTTGACCAGCCACACGTTGCCCGAGTTCACGTCGTTCAGGACCACAAGGTCGCGGTTGACGCGGAACACGTAGCTCGGTGATGCGCTGGCCTTGGGCACGGCGACGTTCTTGTCGTCCGCGTCATTGGTGCAGTCCCGGACGTATTTGTTGGCGCCGGACCATGCCGCATGGATGCAGCCGTCCAGCTGGACCGGCGCTGCCGGCATCCCCTGGCCGCCGAAGGTCACGGTCTTCGCGGCAGAGCCGTTCAGCGGCTGCTTGAGGAGTGCCTTGCCGGTGGCCACAGCCACGGAGTCCGAGGCCGGGCCCGACTGCTGGAGCTTCGCGTCGCCGGCATCGGCCAGCGGCACTTCGCGCCCGCCGGGGAGGAACAGTTTTCCGGCGGCGGCGTCCAGGACCACAGGCTGGTCCCCCACGACAGCGAGCTGGAGGTCCCCCGCGCCCTTCAGCCCGTCCCACGTGCTGGTGTTGGTGCCGGTGGCTGCCCCAAAGGCGTCCACCGTGGTCACTGTCACCTGCCCCGTTTTCGGGTCGGCCGAATAGATCCGGTCATCCGGACCGACGGCGGACACCAGTCCCTGGGAACCGGCCACCGCGGGCTCGGTCGACTCCTCGTCGAAGGCATTGACCGTTGACGGTGACATCGCCCACATCTTGCCGGAAGCAGGATCGGTGACTGAAATGACGTCGGCGCCGAAACTCACCTGGGCCGAGCCGGGGAGCTTCTTGTCGCCGCCGAGCCGCATGTTGGCGGCGGATACCTGGTTCAGCGTGGCGCCGGATTCGTCGTCGACGAACACCTTGCCGGCGTTCTGCAGGACATCGAAGGTGGTGCTGGCCGGGGTCACGGCACCGTCAAGCACGCGCGAGGGGTAGTTAAGCCGGCCGACGGCATTGCGTGCCTTGCTGACCACCCAGACGCCGCCGTCGTTAAGGTCAACCTCGGTTGTCTTGAACCCCGGGTAGATCACGGCACCGGCCACCAGCGCTGCAGCAGCAGCGGAAAAGACGGTGCCGGTGACGATCTTGTTGCGGCGGTTCCTCAGCCCCAGCCTGCCGAACAAAGTTGACACAGCGTTATTATTCCCCTGAAATCCCAGCCGCCTGAGCGCGGCTTACTAGCTCCTGATGTTCATCAGGGGCCGGTGACAGTCCGCCACTCCCCCGTAGAGACGCCGGAACAATTTTCGAGTCTCGACTATGACATGGGCGCTGGCGGCTTGTCCAAGAACAGCCCTCCGGCCGTCCGTTACCCCGCCAGCCTACCCGTGCAGTCCCCTCCGGGCGATGGGGAGGACTGCCCACGCCGCGCCTGGTGCGGGAACGTGGCCCGGCGCCTAGTCCAGGACCAGGCCCTGGCCCCGTCCCCGTGCCAGCGTGACAGGCTGGATCTCACCGAATCCCCGGACGTTCTCCACGTTCTGGGGAATCAGCACAAACCGCTCGTCCTGGTCCAGCGCCGCGGCCGTCATGGAGTCGACCAGCACAGTGCCGGGATCGGCCAGCGTGGTCAGGCGGGCGGCAAGATTGACGGTGGGCCCGTAGATGTCGCCCAGGCGGGAGAGGATCCTCCCCCACACCATGGCAACGCGGGCCTCGGGCAGGATCTCGTCCCGGGTGAAGGCCTCGGCCAGGGCAAGGGAGATTTCGGCGCCCGCCGCCGGCGTCTCGGCGATGTAGAGGACTTCGTCGCCCACCGTCTTCACCAGCCGGCCGCCGCCCACCGAGATGATCTCGGCGCACTTGTTCTCGAAGCGCTGCACCAGCTTGGCCAGGGTTTTCTCGTTCATCCGCCGCGAAAGGCTCGTGTAGGAGACCAGGTCGGCGAAGCCCACGGCACGCGCCAACGGAAGCGGCGCATCGTCCTCGTCCCCTTCGCGGCCTTCCTCGCTGGCCTGCAGGCCGGCTTCGGCCCGGACAGCCAGCCGCTGCACGCCGGCGTTGAGCTGACGCCGCCAGGAGTAGACAAGCATCTCCTCGAGGGGGTCCACCAGGGCAGGCAACTCATGGACCAGGCGCTTGCGGGCCTGGGCGTCGGTGAGCCCCTGTTCGTGGACCATGTCCTCAACCAGGGCCTCGATCTGCCACACCACCATGCGGTCCGTCATCTGCCCGATGGCACGGGTCACGGAAATGGCCGCTTCCTCGGTGAGCTTCCCGGCCCGGACCATGCCCACGGCCGTGGAAAGGGCGGCCTGGTCGCGCTCCGTGAAGGCGACGTCGTCGTCGCCCCAGTTGGGAAAGCCCAGGGCGCGCCACAGCTTGCGTGCCGAGAGCAGCGACAGACCTACGCCGGCGGCCACCTCGCGGCGGCGCAGCTTGCGTTCACCGCCCAGAAGCTTTGATTCGAGGGCCTTGGCTGCAATGCGCTCCGCGGACATGGTGCCAGTGGGCGGATTTTCGACGACGGCGTCCGCCACCTCCCGGTGGCCGCTGTCCTGCGCCCCGGACTCGCCTGCGCCGGCTTCCTCTGCCCCGGCTTCCTGCATGCCGCTTTCAGGCATGACTGCCTCCTGTGTACCCGTCTCCTGGCCGCCGCGCTGATCCTCATCGTTCATCTCTTCCACCTTCTCTCACATCCCGCGGAAACCGGTCGCCGGGCTCATCCGGCGCCTGACCCAATCCAAATGCTTCCTCGTCCGGAAGCTCGTCAAGGGCGTCCAGCAGGAACCTGTGGAAGGTGGCAACTTCCGGCACATCCTTCAGCACTGCGCCGAAATGGTGCCCGGCATCCAAGGATATATTCCCTGACCGCAACATCCGCTGGAGCATCGACTGGCTGATTGTGACATTACGCACTGACGCCAGGAAAACCTGCCGCTCGCGGCGCCTGAGCAGGCCGAAGCGCGCCAACACCCGCTGGCTGGTCAGGAAGTACCGGGTGGCCTGCCACCTCAGGAGCCGCGGCAGGCAGTAGCCCAGCAGGACCCACAGCCCGGCCAGCACACAGCCGGCCACCGCCCAGAACGTCCATTCCCGCGTAACGGCCGGGGCCAGCGCCGACAGGCCGCCGCGGATGATCCAGGCGCTCGCGAACGCAACAAGGGCTGGCACCACAATGAAAACCACCGCCGGGAGGAACAGCACCCTGGGCTGCGGGCGGGTCACCACAATGACCTGCTCGCCGGGGAGGAGCTCTTTACGCATAACCGCTTTCGCCGGACCCCTGTTTGTCAGAGCCATGCTTCACAGTGCTGTGCCCCGCCGGGCCGGGCTTTGCAGCCCCATGCTTGCCCTGGTCCTGCGGGGACCACGGCCGCAGGTGGACAACGTCCCCCGCTGTCACCACATGCTCGTGGGCGGAGGCGTCCACCACCAGCAGGGAGCCCGAGTCATCAAGCCGGGAGGCGTGGCCGATGATTTCGTGGTCACCGGGAAGCTGGGCACGGACCTGCTGGCCCAGGGTGACCATCGCCGTCTCGACCCGCTTGTGCAGCGAGGGACCGCCGGCCAGGCCGGCCGTGGCATCGCCGTCGGCGTTGCAGAAGCTGCGGTAGAGCGAACAAAAACGCGAGAGATAGCTTTTCAGGAGGGCGGTCCGGTCAACAGTTACGGCACCCTCCAGCTGGACTGACGTGGCGGTGGGCACCGGCAACTCATCCTCCGTGAGTGTGACGTTCAGGCCGGTGCCAAGGATGACGGGCGGCACGGAGCCGTCACCCATCGGTCCGAGCTGGGCGAGGATGCCGGCGATTTTTCCACCCCGCACCAGGACGTCATTCGGCCACTTCAGCTCGGCGGGAAGTCCCGCAGTCTCATCCAGCGCATCGCGCAGCGCGACGGCGGCCAGGAGGGACAGCCATGAGTACGTCTCGGTAGGCAGCGGCTGGCCGTTGGAATTCGCCGGCCGCAGCACCACAGACACCAGGACCGAGCTGCGGGCGGGCGCCTCCCAGGAGCGGTCGAGCCGGCCGCGGGCGGCAGTCTGGTGCTCCGCGGTCAGGACTGCCAGGTCCGGCCAGGCCTTGGGGTCCGCGGTCACGGCCTGCAGAAGATCGGCGTTGGTGGACCCCGTGGTCTCCACGACCGTCAGCTGCGCGATGCCGGTGGCGGCGAGGAAGTTGGCGTCGGACAGGGCTTCCCGGTCCAGGGCCGGCCGCTCGGGCAGGCCCGTCGTTCCGGTCGGGTTCTCCTGCGGTCCACGGCTATCGTCAGGGCGTGCGGCATCCATACCTGAATCCTAGCGACTCGCCGGGCGGCACGGCCGGGAAAGCCTGCGGCCGGGTCGGCTGGAAGCGCGAACGTACACTTGTGGCCCCAATTCCGGGTGGAAACGGGGCCACAAGTGTACGTTCGCGCTGTGCGTTCCAGGGTCAGAGGAAGATGTCAGGGACGAGGTCAGCTTCGGCGGCGCCCAGGCTGTAGGGACGGAAATCCGTGACGCCCGCGGCTGCGAGGACCTGCTCGTCCGTGTAGAAGTTGCCTGTGTTGCTGGTGCCGGCCGCTGCCCCGGTGAGCACGGCGTGTGCCGCGTCAGCCATGATCTCCGGCCTGCGGGCTGCCCGGACCATCGACTCGCCGCCTGCCATGTTCCGGATGGCGGCCGTGTCGATCAGCGTCCGCGGCCACAGCGAGTTGACGCAGATGCCGTCGTTCCTCAGTTCCTCAGCCAGCCCCAGGGTGGTCAGGCTCATGCCGTACTTGGCCATGGTGTAGGCCAGGTGCTGGCCCGCCCACTTCGGGTCCAGGTTCAGGGGCGGCGAGAGCGTGAGGATATGGCCCGCGGTGGATTTGCGCAGTGCCGGCAGTGCCAGCTTGGACAGCAGGAAGGTGCCGCGGACGTTGATGTCCTGCATGAGGTCGTAGCGCTTCATGTCCATGGCATCCGTCGTCGAAAGGTCGATCGCGGAGGCGTTGTTGATGACGACGTCGATTCCCCCGAAACGGCCGACGGCGGCGTCCACGGCGCGGGCGACGTCACCGTCGTTCCTGACATCCCCGACCAGCGGCAGTGCCCTGCCGCCGGCGGCTTCCACATCCCCGGCGGCACTGTAGACCGTTCCCTCGAGCTTCGCGTGCGGCTCACCGGTCTTGGCCAGCAGCACCACGTTGGCGCCATCCCGGGCGGCCCGCCGGGCGATGGCGAGGCCGATGCCGCGGCTGCCGCCGGACATCAGGACGGTCCGGTCCCGAAGGCTGCCGGTGGCCCGGTAGGGCGTGGCCGGAACAGGCAAAGCGTCGCTGCTCGAAGTCATAGGGACACTCTAGCCGGGATTTGTTACCCGCGAGTAACATTTGAGCTTCCGTCGGCGCCACGGACGAAAATTGTAGGAACCCTACAGCGGTCCCGGGAATTTGCGTCACTAGACTAGCCATCAGGGCCTTGGATTTGTACGGATGCTACTTAAGCCGGCAGCCAGCGCCCGCGTCACGCTGCCGCAGCAGAACAGCTACAGCACAACAGCTACAGAGCCGGAGACCCTTCATGAGCCACGATCTGACCACGACGGCGGGAAAGATTGCCGATTTCCGCGACCGCCAGGCACGTGCAGAGCAGCCCTCCGGCCCCGAAGCCATCGAGAAGCAGCATGCCCGCGGCAAGAACACCGCCCGCGAGCGCATCGACCTGCTGGTGGACCCGGGCTCCTTCGTGGAGTTCGACGCGCTGGCCGTGCACCGCTCCACAGCCTTCGGCATGGAGAAGAAGAAGCCCCTGGGTGACGGCGTGGTGTCCGGCTACGGAACCGTGGACGGCCGGCTCGTGGCCCTCTACAGCCAGGACTTCAGTGTCTACGGCGGCTCCCTGAGCCAGGTCAACGGCGAAAAGATCGTGAAGGTCCAGGAGTTCGCGCTGCGCAACGGCTGCCCCGTGGTGGGCATCAACGACGGCGGCGGCGCGCGGATCCAGGAGGGCGTCGCCTCGCTGGCCATGTTCGCGGACATCTTCCGCAACAACGTGCACGCCTCCGGCGTGGTGCCCCAGATCTCCCTCATCATGGGCCCCTGCGCCGGCGGCGCAGCCTACTCCCCTGCCCTGACCGATTACGTGGTCATGGTGGACAAGACGTCCCACATGTTCATCACCGGCCCCGACGTCATCAAGACCGTCACCGGCGAGGACGTGGACATGGAGACCCTTGGCGGCGCCCGGCAGCACAACGCCACCACCGGCACCTCCACCTACCTGGCCTCCGACGAGGCCGACGCCATTGAGTTCGTCCGGGAACTCCTGGACTTCCTGCCCTCAAACAACCTCTCCGAGGCGCCGGTGCTGGACCACCAGCAGGAGCTGGAACTCGACGACGACGACCTCACCCTGGACACGCTGATCCCGGATTCCGCGAACCAGCCGTACGACATGCGCAAGGTGATCGAACAGATCGTCGATGACGCCCACTTCCTGGAGATGCAGGCGCTGTACGCGCCGAACGTGATCATCGGCTATGGCCGGGTCGAGGGCCACACGGTGGGAATCGTGGCCAACCAGCCGCTGCAGTTCGCCGGCACCCTGGACATCTCGGCCTCCGAAAAGGCAGCCCGCTTCGTCCGCCACTGCGACGCCTTCAACATCCCGATCATCACCCTCGTTGACGTTCCGGGCTTCCTGCCTGGCAAGGACCAGGAGTTCCAGGGCATCATCCGCCGCGGCGCCAAGCTTCTCTACGCCTACGCCGAAGCCACCGTGCCCAAGCTCACCGTGATCACCCGGAAGGCCTACGGCGGCGCCTACATCGTCATGGGCTCCAAGAAGCTCGGTGCCGACCTGAACCTGGCGTGGCCCACCGCCCAGATCGGCGTGATGGGCGCCCAGGGCGCCGTCAACATCCTCTACCGGCGCGACCTCGCCGCTGTGGCCGAGGCCGGCGGCGACGTTGAGGCAAAGCGCGCCGACGTGATCCGGCAGTACGAGGAAGAGCTGCTGAACCCGTACCAGGCCGCCGAGCTCGGGTACGTCGACGCCGTCATCGCACCCTCGGACACCAGGCTTCAGATCATCAAGGGGCTCCGGGCGCTGCGCGACAAGCGCGCGAGCCTGCCCGCCAAGAAGCACGGAAACATCCCGCTGTGAGCGCCCAGAATCAGGCAGCTGAGCCTGCCGAAGACGCCCAGCCGGCCCAACCCGTGTTCTCCGTCACCAAGGGCGAACCGACGCCCGAAGAGCTGGCGGCGCTTACCGCCGTCATGCTTTCCATGCAGCCGTCTGCAGAGGCCGGACCGGCGAAGTCCGGCACGCGGCAGTGGATGCGGCGGCAGCAGCTGCGGCTGGGACCGACGCCGGGTCCGGGCGCCTGGAAGCGCAGCCGGGGCTGACCAGTCCCCACCGCCTCCCTAACCTCGCTTCGCTCGGCCAGGGAACCCGCGGCGGCGGAGGCCCCAGCTAAGGAAGCCTCGGGAAATATTCAGTGACTCTTTCATAACTGAAGCCTCGCGATTAGTCTCGTGGGGTGACTACTGAATCTGCCGTCCCGGCACGCCCCCGGACCGCCATCGACGCCGTCGCCGACGCCCACACCGATACCCTCATTGCCCTGAACCCCAGCCTGGCCACCACGCTCGGCATCCCCGGGCACGACACCGAGTTCCAGGACTTTTCTCCTGCCGGCATCAGCAGGTTCGCCACGGCGGAACGGAAAACCCTGGAAGCCCTCGAGGGGCTGGAACCTGTTGACGAGGTCGACGCCGTCACCCTCGACGCACTGCGCGAACGCCTCGGCCTCCAGCTTGAGATCTACGAATCGGGCTGGGACCTGGCGGAGCTGAACAACATCGACTCCCCGGCGCAGAACATCCGCTCGATCTTCGACCTCATGCCCACGGACACCGAGGAGCACTGGGCGAACATCGCGGGCCGCACCCACAGCGTTCCCGCAGCCATCGGTGGCTACATCGAGTCCCTGCGTACCGCCAAGGACGGCGGCAAGGTTTCAGCGCGGCGGCAGGTGTCGATCGTGATCGAACAGACCACCAAATACGCGGCGGAGGACGGCTTCTTCGCCAAGCTCGCGGCAGAAGCCAGGACCGCGGACGGCCCACTGCCGGCGGCGCTGCAGGAGAAGCTCGACGCCGGTGCTGCCGCCGCCCGGGCGGCGTATGCCAGGCTGGCCGAATTCCTGAAGGAGGAACTGCTCCCGGTTGCCCCGGAGAAGGATGCCGTGGGCCGGGAGCGCTACGCCCTCGCATCGCGGGTGTTCCTGGGCGCCGCCGTCGACCTCGAAGAAACCTACGCCTGGGGCGTCGAGGAGCTCGAGCGGATCATTGCCGCCCAGGAACGGGTCGCCGCCGAAGTCAAGCCGGGTGCCTCCATCGCGGAGGCCAAGGAGATCCTCAACAGCGATCCCGCCCGGCAGCTGAAGGGAACGGATGCCCTGAAAGCATGGATGCAGGAGCTGTCCGACCGTGCGGTGTCCGACCTTGCCGGCGTCCACTTCGAGATTCCCGACGCCATGAAGACACTGGAATGCCGGATTGCCCCCACCGACGAGGGCGGCATCTATTACACGGGGCCTTCGGACGACTTCAGCCGGCCCGGACGGATGTGGTGGTCCGTGCCCGCAGGCGAGGACACGTTCACCACCTGGGCCGAGACCACCACCGTGTTCCATGAGGGCGTGCCCGGGCACCACCTGCAGGTGGCCACCGCCGTCTACCGGCGCGAACTGCTTAACAGCTGGCGGCGCAACGTCTGCTGGACCTCAGGGCACGGCGAGGGCTGGGCCCTGTACGCAGAGAAGCTGATGGAGGAACTCGGCTACCTCAAGGATCCGGGCGACCACATGGGCATGCTGGACATGCAGCGGATGCGGGCGGCGCGGGTGGTCTTCGACATCGGCGTGCACCTGGAGCTTGAAGTCCCCGCACGCTGGGGAACGGGCACCTGGACGCCGGAGAAAGGCTTTGATTTCCTCAAGGCCAACCTGGACATCAGCGAAGGCCAGCTGCAGTTCGAGTTCGCACGCTACCTCGGCTGGCCGGGCCAGGCCCCTTCCTACAAGGTGGGCCAAAGGCTCTGGGAACAGATCCGAGCGGAGCTCGAAGCCCGGCCGGATTTTGACCTCAAGGCGTTCCACACGAAGGCGCTCAACATCGGCTCCGTGGGCCTCGACACCCTCAAGCGGGCCATGCTCGGCTAGGCACCCCGCTGGGGGCGAGATGTTTGCCACACCACCCGCGGGAATAACTTCATAAAAGTGCGGGGTGGCGGCGTTTTTCCGGGCGTTCCGAGTCACCTACCCACCGGGAGCAGCGTAATATTTCTCAATATCGACTGGAAGCTGTATTTTATGGGGCCTAACTTGTTGGGGTGAGCAATAAAACCACTTCATCCACGGCCGGCCGCCCCGGCTTCCAGCTGCCCCGGTGGGCAGGTTCCTTCGGCTTCCAGATCATTGCAGCCCTGATCGTCGGGCTGGGGCTTGGCCTGCTGGCAAAGTACACCGGCAGCACCAAGGCGGAGCCCAACGGGCTCGGCGCGACGCTCCAGACCATTGGCTCCAGCTACGTGTCGCTGCTACAGACCGCCGTCGTGCCGCTGATCTTCACGGCCGTGGTCAGTTCCATTTCCAACCTGCGTGAGGTCTCCAACGCCGCGCGGCTGGCTTGGAACACCCTTCTGTGGTTTGCCATCACATCGCTGATTTCCGTGCTAATCGGCATTGGCCTGGGCGTGCTCCTGCAGCCCGGCGCGAACACCGGCATCTCCGGCGACGCGGAGTACGACGGCAAGCAGGGCGACTGGTGGGCGTTCCTCATCGGCCTGTTCCCGAAGAACTTCCTGGGCCTCGGCGCCAGCTCCACGGTCGCTGAGTCCGGCGCCGTGACCACGTCCGTCAGCTTCAACGTCCTGCAGATCCTGGTGATCGCGATCGCCGTCGGAATCGCCGCCCTCAAGGTGGGCAAGCAGGCTGAGCCGTTCCTGGCCCTCAATGCCTCGGCCCTGGCCGTCATCCAGAAGGTCCTGTGGTGGATCATCCGCATTGCACCGCTGGGCACCGTGGGCCTGATCGGCAACGCAGTGGCCGTGTACGGCTGGGACACCATCGGCTCGCTGGGCAAGTTCACGGCGGCCATCTACATCGGCCTCGCCCTGGTGCTGTTCGGCGTCTATCCGGCCCTGGTCCGCTTCAACGGCCTGTCCGTCAAGCAGTACTTCTCCGGCGCCTGGCCCGCGATCCAGCTGGCCTTCGTGTCCCGCTCCTCCATCGGCACGCTGCCGCTGACCCAGCGCGTCACCGAGCGCAACCTCGGCGTCCCCAAGGGCTATGCCTCCTTCGCCGTGCCGCTGGGCGCCACCACCAAGATGGACGGCTGCGCGGCCATCTACCCGGCCATCGCGGCAATCTTCGTGGCCCAGTTCTTCGGGATCCAGCTCGACTTCAGCCACTACCTGCTGATCGCCCTGGTCGCGGTCCTCGGATCCGCAGCCACGGCCGGCACCACCGGCGCCGTCGTCATGCTGACGCTGACCCTCTCCACGCTGGGACTGCCGCTGGCCGGCGTCGGACTCCTGCTGGCGATCGACCCGATCCTGGACATGGGCCGCACGGCTGTCAACGTGGCGGGCCAGGCACTCGTGCCCACCATCGTGGCCAAGCGCCAGGGGATCCTTGACGAAACCCTGTACAACGCACCGCGCACCGGAGAGGCCTTCCGCGAGGAAGAGGCCCCCGCCGCCGTCGAGCCCGAGCTGGCCGGCTCAAAGGCCTGACACAAGCCACATGAGTGTGCCCCGGGATGAACTGCTCAAAGTTCACCCGGGGCACACTCATTTAAATCAGCCCGCCCGGATGGGTCCCCCTTCGGCAGGCGCCGAGGGTAGGGTACGGGGCATGGACATCATTCTGGTTCCCGGTTTCTGGCTCGATGGCTCATCCTGGTCCGGCGTCACTCCCCCGCTGGTGGAGGCCGGCCACCAGATCCACGCATTGACCCTTCCCGGGCTCGAGGCCAAGGACGCCAAACGGTCCGGCATTGGGCTTCGCGACCACATCAATGCGGTAGTGGAGGCCATCGACGGAATAGAAGGTCCCCTGGTCCTGGTGGGCCACTCCGGCGGAGGAGCCATTATCTACGGCGCCGTGGACGAACGCCCGGACCGCGTCGTCCGGGCCGTCTATGTGGACAGCGGCCCGCTGGGCGAGGGCGGGGTCATCAATGATGAGCTGCCGGCCGAGGGTGACGAGATACCTCTGCCGCCGTGGGACGTGTTCGACGACGCCGACCTCACCGATCTCGACGACGGGTTGCGGGAGGCCTTCCGCGCACGGGCCATCCCGCAACCCAGGGCTGTGGCCTGCGACAAGCAGCATCTTCACGACGTGCGCCGCTACGAGGTCCCGGCCACGGTGATCGCCTGCGAGTTCCCGTCCTCCCTGCTGACGGAGTGGATGGACGCCGGGCACCCTTACGTTGAGGAGCTCGCCCGGATCCGCGACCTCGAACTCGTGGACCTTCCCACCGGCCACTGGCCGCAGTTCACCAGGCCTGCGGAACTCGGGGCCGCAATCCTCGCCGCCGTCGACCGCACCGGCTAACGCACTACCGGGCCACACCTAGTGGCCGCCGATCACGCCCTTTTCCACGGCCTTGGCGACTGCGTCCGCCTCGGCCTGGGTGAGCGTCCCGTCCCGGACCGCCTGGTCGAGCCGGCCCTTCAATGCTGCCGCCCGGTCCGTCTGCGCCTGGGTGCGGAGCTCCTCGAGGGCGGCCTTGACCTTGGCTTCCTCGATCCCCAGCGACTTGGCCAGTGACGCTGCCAGCGCTGCCTCCCTCGCCGCTTTGTCCGGCTTGGTCCCGTCGGCGGACCGGCCGGGCGGGTGGTTAGCGTCGCGGAATGCCCTGAGCGCATCCTCCACCCTGGACTGGTCCACCCCCAGCTTTGCCGCGAGGGCCGCCGCGTCCCGCCCCAGGACACCGTGGCCGCGTCCATTCCCATGGTGACCGTGTCCGTGGCCGTGGCCGTGCCCATGACCGTGCCGGCCGACGTCCGAACGCGGCGCGTCAGCGGGAGGGCCGGCCGGGCTGCTGGACGGTGGGGAGGGCGTGGGAGTGGCTGTTGTCCCGGCCGCCATTCCGCTGACACCGAATCCGGCAGTCAGTGCCAGCGCTGTCGCGCCCAGCCCGAGAGCTACTTTTCTTGAACGCTCCATGGTTCGCTCCTCGATCCGCCGGCCTGAAGCACCATTGCCGCGCCGGCATGGAAACAGGATGCACCCGGCTCCTCAAGAACACCTCTTGCCCTGCTGTGAAGATGCTGTGAATCCAGGGGTGAAACCCATGCGTAGACCTCCAGTTGCGCAGAGTGCAAACTTGCACGTAGTGTAACTGGGTGTCCACTTCCACTTCTTCCCCTTCGCCGTCGCCTGGTTCCGTTCCTGCAGAGGCCGGCGGGCCGGTCTCCCGGCGCGAGCTGAACAAAGCAGCCACCCGGCAGGCCATCACCGATTCCACGCTTGCCCTCCTGCGGCAGAACGGCCCCGGCAACTTCACGGTCGAGGACATCGCAGAAGCCGCAGGCATCTCACGCCGGACGTTCTTCAACTACTTCAGCAGCACAGAGGCGGCCATCGCCTCGGTCACCAACGGTTTCCTGGACAGCGCCCTCGAGCAGTTCCGCCGCCGTCCTGCGGATGAGCCCATCATCGAATCGGCGCGGGCCGCCCTGGTGGCGCTGGCAGATCCCATGACAGTGGCTCCGCTGGCCGAGCTGTTCGGCCTCACGCAGGGAAATCCCCTGATGGCACGCTCCGAACTGGAGGCCTGGGACCACTGCACCGAGCAGATCGTTGCAGCCGCCCGCGAGCGTTCGCCCCAAGGCACCGGGACCGAACAAGGCACCGGGTCTAAGCAAGGCTCCGGGACCGGACAGCCCCCGGCAGCTGATCAGGACGAGCTCTATGTCCGGGCCCTCGCGGGATCGGTCGTTTCCTGTGGCAAGGCAGCGATGGACGTGTGGTTCCGCCGCTGCGGTCCCGACCTCTCCCCCGAGTCCCTGGCCATCCTGCGCCAGCTGCTCATCGATTCGATGGCCCTGCTCGGATCCGGTTTTGCCGGGCCGGCACCGGGTATCCCGTCGACTGAATCTTCCGCTAAACCTTCCACCCGCAACGCAGAACGGTCCTGACATGGCACTTCTCCTATACCGCCTTGGCAAGTTTTCCTATCGCCACCGATGGCTCGTCGTCGCGCTCTGGCTGGCGGTCCTGCTGGCCGTCGGCGGCGCAGCCGCAGCTTTTCGCGGCACACTGTCCAACAATTTCCAGATTCCCGGCACGGAAACCCAGCAGATGGCGGACAAGCTCCAGAAGGAGCTGCCGGCGTCGTCCGGAGGCTCCGCCGGGGTTGTCTTCCAGGCCAATGATGCCCAGTTCAGCCAGGCGGGCAAGGAGGCGGTGTCCGCGGCGCTGACCAAGCTTGAGACCCTCCCCGATGTCCGGGGAACCGTCGACCCGTTCGCCACCCAGGCCCAGCTGGACAAGGCCGCCGGAGACCTGGCGGACGGTGAAGCCAAGGCGGCTGCCGGCAAGGAACAGCTGGAAAAAGCTGCCGCCGAACTGGCAGCCGGCAAGGAACAGCTCGCCGCTGCCGAGGCGCAGATGACGGCGGCCGGGTTCCCGGCGCCGGTCATCGAGGCACAGCTGGGCCAGCAGCAAGCCGCCCTGGCCGCCGGCCAGGAAAAGCTCGACGCCGGGACCAGGGAACTGGAGGCAGGTGACGCAAAGCTGGCACTCGCCAAGCGCCAGTTGGAGGCGTCCACGGGAATGCGTTTCGTTTCCGAGGACGGCAAGGCCGCCATCGCACAGGTCCAGTTCAAGACCTCCATCAACGGGCTGGACCCGGAGGTGCGCCAGGAAGTCCAGGACATCGTGCACCAAGTCTCATCGGCAGGGGTTACCGCCCTGCCAAGCAAGGAGATCAGCGAGGACGTTTCCGAGATCTTCGGCGTGGCCGAAATTATCGGCATCGCCGTGGCGGCACTGGTGCTGATCATCATGCTCGGAACACTGGTCGCCGCCGGGCTGCCGCTGCTGATGGCGATCATCGGCGTGGCGGTGGGCGTAGGCGCCACCATGGCGCTGAGCAGCGTCGTCGACATGAGTTCGATCTCCCCCATGCTCGCCCTCATGCTCGGCCTCGCCGTCGGCATCGACTACTCGCTGTTCATCGTCAACCGCCACCGCGGTCAACTGCTGGCGGGCATGGAGGCCGAAGAATCGGTGGCCCGGGCCACCGGAACCTCCGGCAATGCCGTGCTCTTTGCCGGCCTCACGGTCATCATCGCCCTCGCCGCTCTGGTGGTTCCGGGGCTGCCGTTCCTGGGGGTCATGGGCGTGTCGGCGGCCGCGACCGTGGCGGTTGCCGTCCTCGTCGCCCTGACACTCACCCCGGCCATCCTCTCCCTGGTAGGCAGGAAGCTGATCTCCAAGCGGGCCTGGGCCAAGGCCGAGAAGCACAATGCCGACCCCAACAGTGAGGTTGAAGACCGCGCCAAGGACGAACACCGCAGCAGCCACGGCTGGGGCGGACTTGTCACCCGGCACCCGGTGATGGCCATGCTGGCCGGAGTCCTGGCGCTGGGCATCGTGGCCCTGCCCGCCGCCCAGCTCCGGCTGGCGCTGCCCGACGGCGGCTCCGAACCCGTCGATTCCCAGGCTTTCCAGGCCTATGACGCCACCAAGCGCAGCTTCGGTGAAGGAATGACCGGGCCGATCATCGTGGTGGGTGACTTCCCGGACGGCCTGAGTGAGGCGGAGGCCACGGCCAAGCAGCTGGACGTCGCGGACATCCTGCGGAAGACCGAAAACGTCACTGCGGCCATCCCGGTGGCGCTGAGCGAGGACCGCGGGACGGCGGTGTTCCAGGTCATCCCGAAGGAAGGCCCGGCCAGCGCCAGCACCGTGGATGTGGTCTCCGACATCCGTGCCGAGAGGTCCGAAATCGAAGATGCCACCGGCGTCAGCATCGGCCTCACCGGCCAGACCGCCGGCAACATCGATGTTTCGACCAAGCTGGGCGACGCCCTGCCTTCCTACCTGGCCATCGTGGTGGGGCTGTCATTGATCCTGCTGCTGCTCGTGTTCCGCTCGATCGTGGTGCCGCTGCTGGCGACCGGCGGGTTCCTGCTGTCGCTGGCGGCCGCGTTCGGCGCCGTGGTGGCCGTCTACCAGTGGGGCTGGCTGGGTCCTGTGTTCGGCGTCGACAATCCCGGCGCCGTGCTGAGCTTCCTGCCGATCATCCTGATCGGTGTGCTGTTTGGCCTGGCCATGGACTACCAGGTGTTCATCGCCTCGGGCATGCGCGAGTCCTTCATGCATGGCGAGTCCGCAAAGCACGCCGTCCGTTCCGGGTTCAGCCATGCCTCTGCGGTGGTCACTGCCGCTGCCATCATCATGGTCAGTGTCTTTGCAGGCTTCATCTTCTCGCACCTGAACATGGTCCGGCCGCTTGGCTTTGCGATGGCGTTCGGCGTGCTGGTGGACGCCTTCGTGGTGCGTATGACGATCGTCCCGGCCGTCATGTACCTGCTTGGCGACAAGGCCTGGTGGCTGCCGCGGTGGCTGGAACGCATACTTCCGGACGTGGACGTGGAGGGCGCCAAGCTCGGCAAGCAGGTCCCCGAGGCGGCCGACTCGAACCCCGAGCCGGAGGCCGAACCCGCGGAGGCCGCCGCCCGCTGAAAAGCGGCGATGAATTAGGCTGGAGCCGTGACCCGCCTCATTCTTGCTTCCCAGTCCCCCGCCCGTACCAAACTTCTGGCTGAGGCCGGCATCGAGCACCAGGTGCTCGTGTCCGATGTCGACGAGGACGCCGTCCAGGAACGCTACGGCGTGACCGATCCGCACGACACCGCCCTGCTCCTGGCCCGCGCCAAAGCCGAGGCTGTCGCGTCGCTCCCGGAAGCCGAGGGTGCCCTGGTGCTCGGCTGCGATTCCGTGTTCGAGTTCGACGGCGAGTCCCACGGCAAGCCGTACACCGTGGACGTGGCCCGGCAGCGGATGCTGAGGATGAGCGGCAGCAGCGGGGTCCTGCACACCGGCCACTGGCTGGTGGACTGCCGTGACACGGATGACGACGGCGGCTCAGGCGCCACACTGGGCAGCGTCGCCTCCGCGGAGGTGCACTTCATGGAGATGGAGCTCGCCGAGATCGACGCCTACATTGCCACCGGCGAACCGCTCCACTGCGCCGGCTCCTTCACCATTGACGGTTTGGGCGGAGCTTTCATCCGGAAAGTCGACGGCGACCCGCACGCCGTCGTCGGCCTGTCCGTATCCACGCTCCGCTCCCTGCTGGCCCAGGCGAACGTGAGCATCACCGAGTTCTGGCAGGACCTGCCGGACTCGGCAAATCCCGGGGAGTTGTAGCTTCCCTACAAAGGCCGGGCCTCCTACACGCGGATTCCGCCAGTAATATCGGCGGAATCCTCAAAATCAGGCTAGGCTCCCTGAAGGAAAGAAGGAGACGCCTTGTCAGTAAAGCCGGAGCAGTCCGCAGGTCCAGTGCATTCGAAAATCACCAAGGTTCTGATTGCGAACCGCGGTGAAATCGCCGTCCGCATCATCCGTGCAGCGCGGGACGAGGGCATCGCCTCCGTCGCCGTTTACGCCGATCCGGACCGGGACGCCCTCCACGTCCGGCTCGCCGACGAAGCCTACGCCCTGGGCGGCACCACGGCAGCAGAGTCCTACCTCGTGATGGACAAGCTGATCGACGCGGCCCGCCAGTCCGGTGCCGACGCCATCCACCCCGGCTACGGTTTCCTGGCCGAGAACGCCCAGTTCGCCGCGAAGGTCATCGACGCCGGCATCACCTGGATCGGACCGTCTCCCGAGGCCATCTCCGCCCTGGGCGACAAGGTCCAGGCCCGCCACATCGCCGAGAAGGTGGGCGCCCCGCAGGTGCCCGGCACCGCCGACCCCGTGGAGTCCGCCGAGGAGATCCTGGAATTCGCGGACAAGTTCGGCCTGCCCGTGGCCATCAAGGCCGCCTTCGGCGGCGGCGGCCGCGGCATCAAGGTGGCCCGCACCCGCGAGGAAATCCCCGAGCTCTTCGATTCCGCCGTCCGCGAGGCCACTGCCGCCTTCGGCCGTGGCGAGTGCTTCATCGAGCGGTTCCTGGACGCCCCGCGCCACGTCGAAACCCAGTGCCTCGCCGACGCGTACGGCAACGTCGTCGTCGTCTCCACCCGCGACTGCTCGCTCCAGCGCCGCAACCAGAAGCTCGTGGAGGAGGCCCCCGCCCCCTTCCTGACGGAGGAACAGAACCGCCGCCTCTACGAGTCGTCCAAGGCCATCCTGAAGGAGGCCGGCTACCTGGGCGCCGGAACCTGCGAGTTCCTGGTCGGCCAGGACGGCACCATCTCCTTCCTCGAGGTGAACACCCGGCTGCAGGTGGAGCACTGCGTCTCGGAGGAAGTGACGGGCATCGACCTGGTGCGCGAACAGTTCCGCCTCGCCCGCGGCGAAGAGCTTGGCTACGGCGACCCCGAGGTCCGCGGCCACTCCTTCGAGTTCCGCATCACCGGCGAAGATCCGGGCCGCAACTTCATGCCCGCACCGGGCACTATCAGCACTTTGAAGAACCCCACCGGCCCCGGCATCCGCATTGACTCCGGCGTCGAAGAGGGCGACGTCATCAGCGGCAACTTCGACTCCATGCTCTCGAAGCTGATCGTGACCGGAGCCGACCGCCCCCAGGCCCTGCAGCGTGCACGCCGCGCCCTCGAGGAGATGGTGGTGGAAGGCATTCCCACCGTTATCCCCTTCGACCTGGCCGTGGTCAGCCACCCTGCGTTCGCGCCGGCCGAGGGACCGTTCAGCGTCCACACGCGCTGGATCGAAACCGAGTTCGTCAACGACCTTCCCGCGTGGACGCCCAACGGCGCCGCGCCGGAGAGCGAGGAAGCCGGCGAGCGGCGCACCGTGGTGGTGGAAGTGGGCGGCAAGCGCCTGGAGGTGGCACTGCCCGCCAGCCTCGGCTTCAGCGGCAACGCGGCAGCCGGCGCGAAGCCCGCCAAGTCCAAGAAGCGCAGCCGCACCGGCGGCGCCACCGCCGCCGCGGGCGGCAACGCCCTGGCCTCCCCCATGCAGGGAACCATCGTCAAGGTGGCCGTGGCCGACGGCGACGTCGTCGCCGAAGGTGATCTCGTCGTCGTGCTTGAGGCGATGAAGATGGAACAGCCGCTGACGGCGCACCGCGCCGGCACCATCACGGGACTGTCCGCTGCGGCGGGCCAGACCGTCTCTGCCGGCGCCGTGATTGCGACGATCGAAGACTAGCTAGAACAAACGGAAAATGCCCGGTGTGAAACCACACCGGGCATTTTCCGTTTAAGCGCAGGAGCTGGGAATCAGGCCACGTTGTTCTCGTAGTCCGTGTCCTTGGTTTCGCGCGTGATCCACAGCGCGATGAAGGTCAGCACCGCGGCCGCGGCCATGTAGACGCCGACCAGCCACGTGCTGCCGCCGGCCGCCTGCCACAGGGCAATGGCGATGAACGACGCCGGAGCAGCGCCGATGACGCTGGAGAGGTTGTATGCGACGGCCGAGCCGGTGTACCGCACATTGGACGGGAACAGCTCGGGCAGGATGGCAGCCATCGGGCCGAAGGTGAGTCCCATCAGGGTGAAGCCGACGATGAGGCCCACGATCGCTGCGCCGGGGCCGGGGCCGAACATGGTGAACCACAGCGCGCCGAAGACGAAGATGCCTGCGGTGACGCCCATGAGGAACTTGCGGCGGCCCCACTTCTCGGCCAGCGGGCCGGACACGAGGGTGAAGATGCCGAAGAAGACGACGCCGAGGATCAGCATCCAGAGGAAGTCACCGCGCGGAACACCCAGGCCGGGAACGAAGTTGGCCACCTCGGCGGCGGACATCGGCTTGCCGGCCTTCTCCGCGGCAGCCTGCGCGGCCTCAACGGAGGCGGGCTTGGTGCCGTAGGTCAGGGTGAAGGAGGTCATGATGTAGAACAGCACGTAAGTGGCCAGCATGATGAAGGTACCGGCCAGCACCGGGCGCCAGTGGCTCTTGATGGTGGCGGCGAAGGGGACCTTTGCCACCTTGTCCTCCTTCAGGACCTTCTGGAAGGAGGCGCTTTCCACGAGCTTGAGGCGGACGTACAGGCCCACGATCACCAGCACGGCGCTGAGCAGGAACGGCACCCGCCAGCCCCAGGCCAGGAAGTCCTCGGGGGTGAGCACGGCGTTGAACCAGATGAAGAGCAGGTTGGCCAGGATGAAGCCAATGGGGGCGCCGAGCTGCGGGAAAGTGCCGTAGATGGCGCGCTTGCCCTCGGGGGCGTTCTCGGTGGCCAGCAGTGCGGCACCGGACCATTCACCACCCAGCGCCAGGCCCTGGGCGAAGCGCAGCAGCACCAGCATCAGCGGCGCCAGGACCGCCCAGCCGGCCACGGAGGCGGTGGGCAGCAGGCCGATGAAGAAGGTGGCGAGGCCCATGGTCAGGAGCGAAGCAACGAGGGTGCCCTTGCGGCCGAACTTGTCGCCGAAGTGTCCGAAGAGGACCGAGCCGATGGGCCGGGCGATGAACGCGACGCCGAAGATGGCGAAGGAGCTCAGGAGGGCATTGATCTCGGTGGCTTGCGGGAAGAAGAGCCGCGGGAAGACCAGTACCGACGCGGTTGCGTAGATGTAGAAGTCGTAGAACTCGATCGTCGTGCCGATGAGGCTGGCAAAGATCACTTTGCCCTTGGAGTTCACCGGTTTGACGGAGCCATGTTCCGTTGACGTTGCAGGCGATGACATGTGGGGACGCTTTCATGAGTACTGGACGGACCTCGCACGGAAGCCCCTCCAACCATAGGGATAAAACAGAGTTCAATCTTAGTTCCCGCCATCCATCCAGCGGACAAGCGGTCCAGCATTCGGACTTCCTGAGTTGTCTCAGCATGAGGTCGTCCGACAAGCCTAACCCTGGCCCCAGGCGACTGATAGGCAAATGTCACAGCACGTTAACAAAGGGCGACCATCTGCGAAACGCGCCGTCCCTACCTTGGAAGGACACCATTCCCCAAGGAGGTATACCGTGACTGCTGACCGCACCGCAGACGCCGGAACCCATAATTCCCTCGATCTTGCCGCCGCCACCACTGCCGATGCACCCGATACCCTTGCCCTCGAAGTGCGCCCCGGTCGCTGGATCGCCAACTGGGACGCCGAGAACAAGCACCAGTGGGAATCACAGGGCCGCTCCATCGCACGCCGCAACCTCAACTGGTCCATCTTCGCCGAATTCCTTGGCTTCGTCGTCTGGCAGCTGTGGTCGATCGTCGTCGTCCAGCTCCCCGCTGCGGGCTTCACGTTCAGCACCTCCGAAATCTTCTGGCTTATCTCCATGCCGAGCCTGGTCGGCGCCACGCTCCGGATCCCGTACACGTTCATGGTTCCGCGCTTCGGTGGCCGGAACTGGACCATCGTCTCCGCCCTGCTCCTGCTGATCCCCTCGGTGGGACTGGCCGTGTGCGTTTCCAACCCGGAAACACCGTTCGGCGTCATGCTCCTGGTGGCCGCCCTTGCAGGCTTCGGCGGCGGCAACTTCGCCAGCTCGATGGCCAACATCACCTTCTTCTACCCCGCCCGTGAAAAGGGCTGGGCCCTGGGCCTGAACGCCGCCGGCGGCAACCTCGGTGCCGCGGTGGCACAGCTTGCCGTGCCGATCGCCATCACGCTGCTGGCCGCGGGCACCGTCAACCTGCCGATGGCCGGGCTCATGTGGGTTCCGCTGATCCTCCTGGCAGCCTTCGGCGCCTACAAGTACATGAACAACCTCACGAGCGCCAAGGGCGACGTGGCCGGTTCTGTTGCAGCAATCAAGGAACCCCACCTGTGGGTCATGGCACTGCTGTACATCGGCACATTCGGCTCCTTCATCGGCTTCGCCGGCGTGTTCCCGAAGCTCATCAAGGACTACTTCCCCGAATTCTCCTCCATCTCCGTGGGCGCAGTGGCCCTCTCCCTGGCCTTCCTCGGCCCGCTGGTCGGTTCCCTGGCCCGCCCCTACGGCGGCCGCATGGCCGACCGCATGGGAGGAGCGCGCATGACGGTGGCAGCCTTCGCCTCGATGGCCGTCATCACCCTGACCATGATCTGGACCCTGCCGCTGAAGAACTTCTGGCTCTTCCTGGTCCTGTTCCTGATGCTGTTCACGGCCAGCGGCTTCGGAAACGGCGCCACCTACCGCATGATCCCGGTGATCTTCGCGACCTCCAGCCGGGCAGCCCGCTCCGGAGCCAGCTCGGTGCAGACCCAGCGCCTGGCCTCCTCGGCACTCGGCCTGATCTCAGCGATCGGCGCCTACGGCGGGTTCGTCATCCCGCAGGTGCTCAACGCCTCCAACACCGCCAGCGGCTCCTACACGCCGGCCTTCTACGGCTTCGTCGGTGCGTACGCCCTGATGCTCGCCGTCTGCTGGTTCTGCTACATCCGCAACGCCAACCGAAACGCGATGGGACACGTCTAACATGACCAAAAGCGCCGACACGCACTGCCCCTACTGCGCCCTGCAGTGCGCCATGACGCTCAAGTCCCCGGCGGCCCAGGCCGCCACGGGCCTGGCCCCGGCTGCACAGCCGGGGTCAGGCCCCGTGCCTGCCCTTGCGGTGCCTGCTCTCGAGGGGCCCGCCCTCGAGGTGAACGGCCGCGACTTCCCCACCAACCGCGGCGGCCTCTGCCGCAAGGGGTGGACCTCGGCCTCGCTCCTGCAGCACCCTGGCCGCGTCACCGAGCCCATGCTCAAAGGGCCCGACGGCGTCTTCCGCCCCATCTCCTGGGATGAGGCCCTGGGCCGCGTCACCGCCGCCGTGAAGGATGCCCGGGCCAGGTACGGCGCGGATTCCGTCGGCGTGTTCGGCGGCGGCGGCCTCACCAATGAAAAGGCGTACCAGCTCGGCAAATTCGCCCGCCTCGCGCTGGGCACCTCGCGGATCGACTACAACGGCCGGTTCTGCATGTCGTCCGCGGCGGCCGCGGGCATGCGGGCCTTCGGCCTGGACCGCGGGCTGCCCTTCCCGCTGGAGGCGCTGGATACGGCCAGCACCATCCTGATGCTCGGCTCCAACGTCGCCGAGACCATGCCGCCCTTCGTCCAGCACCTGCAGGGCGTCCGCGACGCCGGCGGCCTCATCGTGGTGGACCCGCGGCGTTCCGCCACGGCGGGATTTACCTCCGACGGCGGCGGCATCCACCTCCAGCCCCTCCCCGGCACCGACCTCACGCTCCTGCTGGGCCTCTCCCACGTAGTGATCCACGAAGGCCTCCTCGACGCCGAATACATCGAGGCGCGCACCACCGGCTTCGACGCCGTGGTCCGGTCCATCAACGCCTACTGGCCGGAACGGGTCCAGTCCATCACCGGCGTACCCGCCGACCTCATCCGTGAGACAGCCCGCCGGCTGGCCGCCGGCGCGCGCCGGGGCGGCACTTACATCCTGACCGGACGAGGCGTGGAGCAGCACGTGGACGGCACGGACACCGCGACGGCGGCCATCAACCTCAGCCTCCTGCTGGGCCTGCCGGGCAGCGCCCGCAGCGGCTACGGCACGCTCACGGGGCAGGGCAACGGCCAGGGCGGCCGCGAGCACGGCCAGAAGGCCGACCAGCTGCCCGGCTACCGTAAGATCACCGATCCCGCCGCCCGGGCACACATGGCGAAGGTCTGGGGCGTGGATGAGTCCCTCATTCCGGGACCCGGCCTGCCGGCCGTGCAGCTGCTCAAGTCCCTGGGACAGCCCGACGGCGTCCGGTGCCTTTTGGTGCACGCCTCCAATATCGCGGTCGCCTCGCCGGATGCCAACGCCGTCATCCGCGGGCTCCGCAGCCTGGACTTCCTGGTGGTCTGCGACTTCTTCATGTCCGAGACCGCAGCCGAGGCTAACCTCGTCCTGCCGGTGCTGCAGTGGGCCGAAGAGGAAGGCACCCTGACCAATCTGGAAGGCCGCGTGCTCCGCCGCCGGCAGGCGATCCAGCCGCCCGCCGGCGCCCGCAGCGAGCTGTGGATCATGGCCCGGCTCGCCGAGGCCCTCGAGGCGCCGTCCACCTACAGCGACGACCCCGAGACGGTCTTCGAGGAGCTGCGCCAGGCATCAGCGGGAGGCGCGGCTGACTACTCGGGCATCGACTACGCCCTGCTGGACAGCGGCGCAGCCGCGTACTGGCCCTACCCCGCAGGCAGCACCGGAACCCCACGCATGTTCCTGGACGCCTTTGCCCACCCGGACGGCAAGGCCGTCATGACACCGGTGGCGCCGCGCCGCCGTCGTACTCCCACTGCCAATCCAGACCCGGCCGCCAAGCCCATGACCCTGATCACCGGCAGGCTGCTGGAGCACTACCAGTCAGGCGCCCAGACGCGGCGGGTGGCCGAACTCCTGGCGTCGCAGCCCGAAGCCCGGGTGCAGATCCATCCGGCGGCCGCCGCCGCCATGGGGATCACGGAGGGTGCGGAGGTCTCGGTGGCGAATGAGCGCGGTGAGGTGGTCTGCCGTGCCGAGCTCAGCACCGCCATCCGCCAGGAGACCGTTTTCCTGCCGTTCCACTTCCCCGAACTGGAAAGCGCGAACCGGCTAACGGAAGCAGCCACGGATCCCATCTCCGGGATGCCCGAATTCAAGTTCAACAAAGTGTGGGTCCGGCTGGCAGCGGCCACCCCGGCCAGCAGCGTTCTTCAGACAGCGGAGGCCTCATGAGCGAGCAAATTGTAATTGTCGGATTCGGTCCGGTGGCCGCGCGGCTGGTCGATGAGCTGCTGCCGGCACTGCGTGCCGGGCAGGTGGGGCTGACGGTCATCGGGCAGGAAACCGAGGCCGCCTACAACCGCGTGCTGGTGGCCGACCTCGGCGTTGGCCGCACCACGCCCGAGGCGCTGGCCCTCGCCGACGCCGCAGCACTGGTGGCCGACGGCGTAGACGTCCGGCTGGGCGTGAAGGTCCGGCGCGTGGACCGTGCCCGGCAGTCCGTCATCCTCTCCGACGGCACCACCGCGCACTATGACCGGCTGGTCTTCGCCACCGGATCCCGGCCGGTGATCCCCAACCTCACCGGGCTGAACCCGGACCCCGCGGCCCCCGTCCTCCCGCCGGGCGTCACCGCGCTCCGCGACCTCCGCGACGCCGGGGTCCTGCGGACGGCGGTGGAAGGCCGCAAGCGCGTGGTGGTGCTGGGCGGCGGCGTGCTGGGGCTGGAGACCGCCCTCGCGGCCGCAGAGGAAGGCGCCACGGTCACCGTGGTGCACAACGGCCCCCACCCGCTGGGCCGGAACATCGACCGCGGCGGCGGCGCCGTCCTGGCTGCCAGCCTGCGCAGCTGCGGCGTCCGGATGGCTGGAAACGCCCGTTCCACCGGCATTGAACACAACGGCCCCGACGGCGGGTTCTCGGCACTGCTGCTCGACGACGGGTCGGCGATCGACGGCGACCTGCTGGTCCTCTCCTGCGGCGTCCGCCCGCGCATCGAACTCGCCGAAGGCTGCGGACTTTCCACCGGCACGGGCATCCTGGTGGACCACCGGCTGCGTGCCCACCACGAGCCGCACATCTTCGCCATCGGTGACTGCGCCGAGGTCCGCTGCCCGGATCCCGCCTGCATCGAGTGCCGCACGGCGCGGGGACCCTCAGGGCTGGTGGGGCCCGGCTGGCGCCAGGCCGAATGGCTCGCCGAATATCTCCTGCTGCTGTCCGAGGGTGCCGTGGAGGACGCTGAAGCACTGCCCCCGCTCCCCCAGGAGAAGCCGGGCGTGATTGTGCTGAAGGCCCGCGGCATGAACATGGCCGTGGCCGGTGACAACTCCGCGGAACCGTGGGATGAGGAAGTCCTGGCAGCCGGCGCCGTCAACGGCAGGCCGCGGCTGCAGGTGGCCCAGTGGGCGGACCCCGAGCACGGGCGCTACGTGAAGATGACCACCCGCGGCGGCGTGCTGGAGGGCCTGGTCAGCGTGGGCATGCCGCGCACCGCCGGAGAGCTGGTGCAGCTCTTCGAACGCGGCGCTGAACTGCCGGCGGACAGGTCCCTGCTCCTGCGCCTCGACGGACCCGACCAGCTGGCTGCAGCAGGTCCCTCCAACGATCCTGAGAGCACCGTGTGCCGCTGCGCCGGCGTGAGCGGAGGCAAGATCGCCGACGCCGCCGCAGGCGGGTGCTCCACCGTGGCCGAGGTTTCCACCGCCACCCGCGCGGGCACCGGCTGCGGCGGCTGCCACGAGGACATCAAAGGACTGATCGAGAAGCACTTTCAGGGAGCTGCCGCCTGAGGCCGCTGCCGCGTAATCGGACCTTGTACGTGGCCTTGAGCTGCCGCGTCACACAAATCGGGCCTGCTGTGGCTGGCCGGTAGCATCGGGAGCATGAATGCCGACGAAGACGACGACATCACCGAAGAACTGCTGGCCGACGCCGACAAGCTCACCGGGCTGAGCCTTGAACTCCTGGGGCTGGACCCGCACCCGGATGACATGACCGACGAGCAGCGGCTCCAGTTCGATCCCGAGGACCTGGCCGAAATGGCCATCGCCGCAACCGGCGAGCGGGAGCGGTCCGTGCGCCAGACCCGCCTGCTGGCGGGCCTGCTGTGGAACTCGTCCGGCATCCTCATCGACCAGCTGTTCCGCGACCTTGGCACACTGCACGAGCTGGAAACCGTCACGCCCGAGGCCATCGCCGGAACCTCGGTGCTGTCCTCGCTGCCCCCGCAGTTCGCTGCCAGCTATGACGCGAAGTTCACGCAGCGGTTCATTGTGGTGGCATCGGACGTCACCGCGTCCCTGGCCCGCGGCTGGACTGCCCCCGGCTGCCTGGCCGGCGAGCTCGCCGTCCATTGCCTGCTCGACCAGGCCCGGATCACCGAGGACATCTACGAACTGGACCTCCCCGAGGAGTGGCGGGCCATCGTCGAGGAGGTCCTGCTGGAAGACGCCGACTCGGAGACCCTCTACGCGGAGGGTACCGGCGGGGCGGACACCGGAAGGCTCGGCATCAGGCACTGGTTCGAGCCCTTCGCGCCCGGCGACGCCGTCCCCCCGTACGCCTGTTCCTGAACCGCCCGCTGCCTCCGCCGGATATCCGGCGGCCGCTACTTACGCCCGCGTCCGGCTTCGGTGGCCGTGATGTTGAAGGAACCGTCCAGCTTCACTGTCACCCGCGAGCCGTCCGCCGTCGTGATGTGCGCTTCGTACACGGCACCCTCGGCGTCTGTTTCCATCCGGTGGATCGTCGCGCCGGGGTTGGCCGCCAGCACTGCGTTCCTCACCCTGGTGGCGGTGCTGCCCGTCAGCTGCTGCTCGGTGATCCCGTTGGCCGTGTGGCCTCCCTTGGAGGATTCCGTGCCGGACTGGCTGCCGCTACTGCTGGTGGACGAGGCGATAAGGGGATACCCCATGGCGAGGTAGGCGCCGCCGCCCACCAGGGCCGCTATGAGGGCCGTGTTGATTGCGGCTTTCTGGACAGTGATCATGGCATGCTCCTGGCTTCCGCGGTCCGACCGTCCGGAAGAAAATCTCCGCATAGCTGACCGCTGGTGGGTCGGTCTGTCGGAAGCCCGGTGCCGCCAATCCCGGGGATCGACAGTCTGAATTTTACTCAGGCCCGGGGGCGGCGACTAGGAGAAACGTGCCATTCACAGGAAGCGCGGCCCTGGCCTCGACAGGCCAACGCGACCGCACCAACGGCGGGGCGCTGCCTACATGTGGACGTGCAGGCGGCGGGCAGCCTCGGAGATGGAGCCGCTCAGCGAGGGGTACACCGTGAAGGTGCTGGCGACGTCGTCGACGTGCAGTTTCTGCTTCACCGCGATGGAGATGGCGAAGATCAGCTCAGACGCGTTGGCGCCCACCACCACGCCGCCGATCACGGTGCCCGAGCCCTTGCGGGCGAAGATCTTGACGAAGCCGTCCTTGACGTTGCGCATCTTGGCACGGGCGTTGCTCTGCAGGGAGAGCTTGATGACGTCGCCCTGGTACTTGCCGGACTCGATCTCCGCCTCGGACACACCCACCGACGCGATTTCCGGCGAGGTGAAGATGTTGGAGGCCACCTGGTGCAGCTTGATGGGGGTCACCTGGTCGCCCAGGAAGTGCGCGATGGCGATGCGGCCCTGCATGGCGGCGACGGAGGCGAGCGCCAGGACGCCGGTGCAGTCGCCCGCAGCGTAGATGTTCGGGGCGGTGGTGCGGGAGACGCCGTCCACCTTGATGTGGCCGCTTTCGGTCAGCGCCACGCCGGCTTCTTCCAGGCCGATGCCGGCGGTGTTGGGAATGGAGCCCACGCACACCAGGCAGTGGCTGCCCGTGACCTTGGAGCCGTCACCGAGGGTGACCACCACGCCGTCGTCGGTCCGGTCCACCGTCTCGGCCCGCGAACGGGACAGCACCCGCACGCCGCGGCGTTCGAAGACGTCCTCCAGCACCTCGGCTGCATCGGTGTCGGAGCCCGGAAGCACGCGGTCGCGGCTGGAGATCAGGGTGACCTTGGAGCCCAGGCCGTTGTAGGCGGAGGCGAACTCGGCGCCGGTCACGCCGGAACCCACCACGATCAGTTCCTCCGGCAGTTCGTCCAGGTTGTAGATCTGCGCCCAGTTCAGGATCCGTTCGCCGTCCGGCCGCGCCGTGGGCAGCTCCCGCGGGTGCGCGCCGACGGTCAGCAGGATGGCGTCAGCCTCGACAGTTTCGGTTCCGTCCGCGGTCAGGACCTCGATAGTGTGGTTGTCCACCAGCTTCCCGGAGCCGTTCAGGATCCGGACGTTCTGGTGCTCCAGGCCGGTCTGGATGTCGCGGGACTGCTGGCGGGCGAGGCCGAGCAGGCGGTCGTTGATGTGCTTGAGGTCGGCGCGCATGACCGGAACGAAGTCCCCGCCGTCGACGTCGAACTTGACTCCCAGCTCCCCGGCGCCGCTGACGCGGGTCATCAGGTCCGACGTCGCGATCAGCGTTTTGGATGGTACGACGTCGGTCAGCACCGCTGAGCCGCCGAGGCCGGCCCGCTCGATGATGGTGACAATGGCCCCCAGCGAGGCGGCCACCATGGCGGCTTCGTAGCCACCCGGACCTCCGCCGAGAATTGCGATTCGGGGGGCGCTGAAATCAGGATGCATAGTCACAGTGAGTCATTCTCCTGCATCCGGCGCCGGACCACCAACCTTCGGGGCCCGGCCCGGCGGCCTTCCGGGGCGCGTTTCCCGTGCCGGCACGGGCCCGGGCACGGTAGCTTGGACCGGGTGAGCACAACAGAATTCCTGAACACGGACCCCTTCGAGGCGGCACGCGCAGCCGCGGACTACATCGCGTCTGAGACCGGCGTCGCAGCGCACGACACGGCCCTGGTCCTGGGCTCCGGCTGGGCCGAGGCCGCCGACCTTATCGGCGAGACCACGGCGACACTGGCAGCCTCGGAGGTCCCCGGCTTCTCCGCCCCGGCAGTGGCGGGGCACGTGGGAACGATCCGCTCAGTGCTGACGCGGGAAGGCAAACGCGCCCTGGTCCTCGGCGCCCGCACCCACTACTACGAAGGCAAGGGCGTCCGGGCCGTCGTGCACGGTGTGCGCACCGCAGCTGCCGCCGGCTGCAAAACCCTCGTGGTCACCAACGGCTGCGGCGGGCTCAACGCTGACTGGGCACCCGGCACCCCGGTGCTCATCAAAGATCACATCAACCTCACCGCGGCCTCACCGCTGGAAGGCGCCACCTTCGTCGACCTGACTGACCTGTACTCGCCGCGGATCCGGGACCTGGCCCGCGACGTCGACCCCTCCCTTGAAGAGGGCGTCTACGCCCAGTTTCCCGGCCCGCACTACGAGACGCCGGCCGAGGTGCAGTACGCCAAGCGGATCGGCGCTGACCTGGTAGGCATGTCGACGGCGCTGGAGGCCATCGCCGCCCGGCACGCCGGCATGGAGGTCTTTGGCATCTCACTGGTCACCAACCTCGCCGCGGGCATCAGCCCCACGCCGCTCAGCCATGAGGAAGTGCTTGAAGCCGGACACGCAGCCGGGCCGCGCATCTCCAAGCTCCTGGCGGAAATCATCGGCCGGCTCTAACCGAGCGCGGGGTCTTCGCGCCCTTGGCAGGCTTCGGAGCGGGCGCTAAATGACCCCTCGCTTGTCGTCTGCGAGGAGTTGGGAGAGTGAGCTGGCCCGCGCGTCGGGGAAGCGCCGCTCAAGCGACTGGGCAATCCCTGCCACGGTCTGCCGCGCGAGCTCGGTCCGCCAGGCCAGCTCCGCCTGGCGCATGGACTGCGAAATGATGCAGCTCCGGAGGTAGTCCTCATCGGCGCTACCGCCGGGGCAGCTCCCCAGGATGCCGTCGCAGCGGAACGCCAGCTCCCGGCCTTCGATGGCCAGCACCACGTCCAGCACGGAGATCCTGTCCGGCCGGCGCGCCAGCTGGAACCCTCCCCTGGGGCCGGACACCGACTGCAGGACGCCCGCGCGCACCAGGCACTGCAGTTGTTTGTTGAGGTAGGCCGGCGGCAGCCCATAGAGCTCGGCCAGCCTGCCGCTGCTGATGGGTTCCCCGGCGGGCACCCACGCCAGGTTCACGCAGCAGTGAAGGGCCCACTCCACCCCCTGGTTCAATTTCACCTCCCAGACGCTACGTGTCCCGAATTTCCGTGTCCAGATTTTCTGCTGGTCCGGGTCACTCCGGGTCGCTCCGGCGGCGGCGCAGGCGGCGGTGAACAGGTGAGGTTGTGACCGGGCCACAGCCCCGTCCGGCACCGCTCCCCCGCACTTTGACGATAGTTTGGTTTCCATGACGTCTTCCGAAGCCGATCTGCAGTTGCTCAACGATGCCCGCGCCTGGGCCGCCCAGGACCCGGATCCCCGGACGGCGGCAACGCTGACCGAACTCGTGAAGCTCACCGAGGCAGGCACGCCCGCCGCCCGGCAGGACCTTGAAGACAGCTTCCGGGGAACGCTGCAGTTCGGCACGGCCGGCCTGCGCGCCGCCTTGGGACCGGGCCCCAACCGGATGAACCGCGTCGTGGTCCGCCGCGCAGCGGCGGGCTTCGCAAATTTCCTGGTCCGGACGGTGGCGGAGGCTGCACCGGGAACCCGACCGCGCGCCGTCGTCGGCTATGACGCCCGCTACAACTCGGACATCTTCGCGGCGGAAACCGCCGCGGTCTTCACCGCCGTGGGGATCGAGACGTTCCTGATGCCGGCCGCCCTGCCGACGCCCGTGCTGGCGTATGCGGTCCGGGCGCTGGAGTGCGACGGCGGGGTGATGGTCACGGCCAGCCACAACCCTCCGCAGGACAACGGGTACAAGGTGTACCTGGGCCGGCACGCGGTGGAGGAAAGCGGCCGGGGCGCACAGATCGTGGCACCGTACGACACCCTGATCGCCACTGAGATCGGCAACGTGGGCGACGTTGCCTCGATCCCCCTGGCCCGGGACGGCTGGACGACGCTGGACGCCACGATCACCAGTGACTACGAGGCGGCCACGGCCGGGCTGGCCGACCGGACGCTCTTCCCGGCCCGGGACCTGAAGATCGTCCTGACGCCCCTGCACGGCGTCGGCGGAGCCACAGCTGTCTCCGTGCTCCGGGCAGCCGGGTTCGACGACGTGACACTGGTCAGCGAGCAGGCGGAGCCGGACCCTGACTTCCCCACCGTCAGTTTTCCCAACCCCGAGGAACCCGGCGCCCTCGACCTGGCGCTTCAGGCGGCGGCACAGGCGGACGCGGATATTGTCCTGGCGAACGACCCGGACGCCGACCGTGCCGCGGTGGCGGCGAAGGACCCCGACACGGGTGCATGGCGGATGCTCCGGGGTGACGAGGTGGGCGCCCTGCTGGGAGCGCACGTGGTGGCGCGCCTGGCGGCCTCCGGAACGGAAGCGGAGGGCGTATTCGCCAGTTCGGTTGTTTCGTCTCGGCTGCTTTCGCGCATCGCTACGGCAGCCGGGTATGCGCATCAGGAAACCCTGACCGGGTTCAAGTGGATCGCCCGGGTGCCGGGCCTCGTCTACGGCTATGAGGAGGCGCTGGGCTACTGTGTTGCGCCGGACCTGGTCCGCGACAAGGACGGCTTGTCTGCTGCCGTGCTCATTGCGGAACTGGCGGCCGCAGCCAAGGCCGCAGGCAAGACGATCTTCGACACCCTCGACGAGCTGTACCTGGTGCACGGGCTGCACGCGAGCGACCAGCTGAGCATCCGCGTCGGGGACCTGGGCCTGCTGGATGCCATGATGAACCGGCTGCGCGTAAACCCGCCCGAATCGTTCGGCGGCTCGGCCGTCGAGTCATTCGTGGATCTGGCCGAAGGCAGCGAACAGCTGCCCCCGACCGACGGGCTGCTCTACGTGACCCGCGACCTCAGCCGGGTGATCATCCGGCCGAGCGGCACGGAGCCCAAACTCAAGTGCTACCTGGAGGTCATCCGTAACGTCGGGTCCGCCGCGGAACTGCCGGAAGCCCGGCTGGCGGCCAGAGCCGCGCTGGACCAGGTGCTTACGGACGTCCGCGAGGCCCTCGGGCTGTAGGCGGAGCCCTTAGAGCTCAACCTCGATGACGCCGTCGATGATGCGCGTGTTGAACGTGGCCAGGCGCAGCTCCGCGTTGCCGAAGCACTCGCCCGTCTCGAGGTCGTAGACCTCCTTGTGCAGCGGTGACGCGATCGTGGGGCGTGTGCCGCGTGAGCCGAGGATGCCGCGTGCCATGACGAACGCGCCGGTGGCCGGGTCCTCCTGGGCCACGGCGAAAACCTCACCGGGGGCCGTGCGGAACAGGGCCACCTGCCGGCCGGCTATGAGTGCAGCTTCGCCCCAGGCCAGTTCCAGGTCCTCCACCGCGCAAACGCGGTGCCAGCCTGCAAACCCGGTGGCGAGATCCTCAAGTTCCAGTGTTGCCGTCATGTCCGGCTCCTCTCCCTTTTGCGTGCTTTCCGGCGGCGGGCCGGTCCTGCCAGGCGTGTGATGACGCCTGCACTTGCCGCCGCTGCGGCCGTATACCCAAGCTAGGGCGGAGGTGTTTCGACGGGGTGCAGTCAATGTGTCGGGTACGTAAAAGACACCTCACAGGGCCCGAAACAATCCCGTGATGCAGAAGTTAAGATCACGAAACAAACGGGAAACTGAAGCGAAACTGCCCCTCCCTAGGCTGGATGCACAAGCTGCAGAGCACCGTCTGCGGCCCGTGCGAAAGGCCCACAGTGACCGAACAGACTTCAACCCCAGAGACTCCGCGCCGCATCGTCGTCGCCGGCGGCGGCCCCGCGGCCCACCGTTTTGCAGATGCCATGCATGCCCGCGGCCTCGATGGCTGGCAGGTTACGGTCCTCACCGAGGAAGCACACCTCCCCTACGACCGCGTCGCGCTGAGCAAGGCCCTCACGGACAGCGCGGTTGACCTCACGCTTGGTGCCGCGTCCATGTGGGACCACGAGTCGCTGAACCTGCAGACCGGCGAGCGCGTGGTGAAGATCGACACCTCGGCCAAGTCCGTTGAAACCGCTGCCGGGAACACCTATGAATACGACGAACTGGTGGTTGCCACCGGTTCGGACGCCGCCAGGCTCCCGCTTCCCGGCGCTGAGCGGGTGCACGTCTACCGCACCCTCGAAGACGTCTGGGCCATCAACAAGTCCATCGCCGAACTCACCGAAAAGCTCGGCCGCAAGATCAACGCCGTCACCATCGGCGGCGGCCTCCTGGGCCTTGAGTCCGCCGCCGGCACCGAACAGCTCGGCGCCACCCCGGTGGTCATCAACGGCGCCCCCTGGCTCATGAACACCCAGCTCGACGAAGGCGCCGGGCAGGCACTGGGCCGCCTGATCGAGGCAAAGGGCTTCCAAGTCCACGGCGGCGTGTTCCCGAGCGAAATCCTCGCGGACGACGACGGCCAGGTCACCGGTGTGCTGATGGCCGACGGCCGCACCATCCCGGCCGACATCGTCATCGTCGCCATCGGCGTCAGGCCCCGCGACGAACTCTTCCGCGCCGCCGAAGGTGAGGAGGCCCTGTTCGACCTCGGCCCCCGCGGCGGTGTGGTGATCAACGACTACTGCGCCACCCAGGTGCCCGGCGTCTGGGCCATCGGCGAGGTCGCCAACTTCGGCGGCATGTGCCTGGGCCTGGTGGCCCCGGCCAACACCATGGCCGAGATTGTGGCGGACCGGCTGCACGGCGGCGAGGCCACCTTCCCCGGCTTCGACACGGCCACCAAGCTGAAGCTTTCCGGCGTGGATGTGGCCAGCTTCGGTGACGCCTTCGCCAAGACCGAGCACGCCCTCGAAATCGTCTACGCGGACCCCGCCCGCGGCGTCTACCAGAAGATCGTCACCACCGACGACGCCAAGACCCTGCTCGGCGGCATCTTCGTCGGCGACGCGGCCCCCTACACCAGCCTCCGGCCGCTCCTGGGCCGCGAGCTTCCGGCAGAACCGGGCGCCTACCTGACAGCCGCAGGCGGCGGCGACGCCCCCGAGACCGAACTGCCGGATGACGCCACCCTGTGCTCCTGCAACAACGTGACCGCCGGAAGCATCCGCGACGCCATCAACGGCTGCGGCGCCTGCGACGGCAACGCCCCCGTCCAGGAACTCGGCGAACTCAAGGGCTGCACCCGCGCCGGAACCCAGTGCGGTTCCTGCGTTCCGATGCTCAAGAAACTGCTGGAAACCGAGCTGACCAAGTCCGGCGTCGAGGTTTCGAAGGCCCTGTGCGAGCACATCGAGCTGTCCCGCCAGGAGTTGTTCGACGCCATCCGCGTCCTGGAGCTGACCTCCTTCGAGGAGATCATGGCCAAGTACGGCACCGGCGCGGGCTGCGACATCTGCAAGCCGACCATCGCCAACATCCTGGCCAGCCAGAACAGCAACTACGTCCTGGACGCCGGCCGCGGCACCCTGCAGGACACCAACGACCGGGCGCTGGCCAACATGCAGAAGGACGGCACCTACTCGGTGGTCCCGCGCATCGCCGGCGGCGAGATCACGCCGAAGAAGCTGGGCGTCATTGCAGCCGTCGCCGAAAAGTACAACCTGTACACCAAGATCACCGGCGGCCAGCGCATCGACATGTTCGGTGCCCGGCTGGAGCAGCTGCCCGAAATTTGGAAGGAGCTGGTGGATGCCGGCTTCGAATCAGGCCAGGCCTACGGCAAGAGCCTGCGCACCGTGAAGTCCTGCGTCGGGTCCACCTGGTGCCGCTTCGGCGTCCAGGACTCGGTGGCCATGGCCATCCAGCTGGAGCTCCGCTACCGCGGCCTCCGCAGCCCGCACAAGCTCAAGATGGGCGTCTCCGGCTGCGCCCGCGAGTGCGCCGAAGCCCGCGGCAAGGACGTCGGCGTGATCGCCACGGCCGACGGCTGGAACCTGTATGTCGGCGGCAACGGCGGCGCCACCCCGGCCCACGCCCAGCTGCTGGCCAAGGACCTCGACGACGAAACCCTGATCAAGTACATCGACCGCTACTTCATGTACTACATCCGCACCGCCGACCGCCTGCAGCGGACCGCGCGCTGGCAGGAGGAGCTCGACGGCGGCATCAAGCACGTCGAAGACGTGGTGGTGCACGACACCCTGGGCATCGCCGAGGACCTCGAGGCCGCCATGGCCAAGCACGTCGACACCTACATCGACGAGTGGGCCGACACCCTGAAGGACCCCGAGCGCCTGCGCCGGTTCCGCTCCTTCGTCAACGCCCCCGACCAGAAGGACGACTCCATCACCTTCGTCCCGGACGAGCGCGGCCAGATGCGGCCCGCAACGGCGGAGGAAAAAGGCAAGGTGCTGATCGGGGCCTCCATCCCCGTGCGGCCCTCCACCCCGGAACTGCCCTCCACGCCGGAACTGCTCCACGAGAACGAGGTATAGGCATGCAGCTCAGCATTGATCTCACCGGCCGCGATGTCCTGGTCACCGGCTCCGACTACGCCGCCCGCCAGGCCGTCCGCCGCTACGAGGCAGCCGGCGCCGTCGTCTACCGCCTCAGCACCCCGCAGGGTGCAGGACACGACGGTCCCCTGCCCGAGCGCCCGTTCCTCGTCGCGGCAGTCGACGACGGCCAGTCCGGCTGGGAGCCGCTGCTGGACCGCTGCCGCGCCGCCGGCATTCCGGTGGCCGCCGAACCGGCCGCCGGCCGGGCCGGCCACGTCACCCTGGTCGGCGGCGGCCCGGGCACCGGCGAACTGCTGACCGTGGCGGCGGTCAAGGCGCTGCGGGATGCCGACGTCGTGTTCTACGACCGGCTGGCCCCGTACCAGGAGCTGGCGTCCCTCACCTCCGCCGATCTCGTCGACGTCGGAAAGCGCCCCGGACACCACAAGGTGAGCCAGGCCGACATCGAGAAGCTCATGGTCGCCTCGGCCCTGGAAGGCAACAACGTGGTCCGGCTCAAGGGCGGCGACCCGTACGTCTTTGGCCGCGGCGGTGAGGAAGTTGCCTCCTGCGTCGCCGCCGGTGTTCCCGTCCGCGTCATCTCCGGCGTCACCAGCGCGATTTCCGTGCCGGCCGCCGCCGGCATCCCCGTCACGCACCGCGAAGTCAGCCACATGTTCACGGTCGTGTCCGGGCATGCACCGCTCACGGAGAAGGAGCTGACGCACCTGGCCGGCCTTGGCGGCACCATCGTGGTGCTGATGGGCATCGGCACGCTCCACCACCTCGCGGCGGGCCTCCGCCGGGCCGGGATGCGCAACGACATGCCCATGGCCGTGGTGGAGCGCGGCTACCGGCCGGGCCAGAAAACCACCATCGCGGAACTGGGCACCATCGCCACGGCGGCCGCCGGCTGCAGCAACCCCGCCGTCCTGGTGATCGGCGAGGTGGTGCGGGTGGCTGAGGCCAACCGCGGGCATGCCGAGGCCGCGGCGGAGCTGGACCGTCTGGCGGCCTCGCTGCTGGGTTCGTGATAATGAACGCAATGAATGCACTAGCTCCCAGAGAAACAACACCCGCCGAAACAGCACCCGCTGAAGCGGCGGGCACTCAAGCGGCAGGCACCGAAAGCGCTCCGGAATCCGCCGCCGAGGCCCCGCTGGAGGGCTTCCGGATCGGCGTGACATCCCACCGCCGTTCACGCGACCTCATTGACGCCCTGGAACGCCGCGGCGCAGAGGTCCTGCACGCCCCGGCCCTGAAGATCGCCCCCGTAAACGAGGACATCAGCCTCATCGAGGACACCAAGGCGATCATCGCTGCCAAGCCGGACCTCTGCATCGCCACCACCGCCTACGGCATGCGCCGCTGGTGCGAGGCGGCGGACGCCTCGGGAATCGGCGACGAGCTGCTGGAGACCCTCGGCGCGTGCCGGATGTTCGTCCGCGGCCCCAAAGCCCGCGGCGCCGTGCGCGCGGCCGGCCTGGCCGACGTCGGAATCAGCAGCGACGAGACCACGGCGACGCTCGTGGACATGCTTCTGGCCGAGGGCGTGCGCGGCAAGACCGTGGCCGTGCAGCTGCACGGCTACACGGACGTCCGCCAGCTGGAACGCCTCCGGATGTCGGGCGCCACCGTCCTCACCGTCACCCCATACCGCTGGGTCAAGCCCGACGGCGCCGACCGGCTCCCCCGCCTCATCGAGGCTGCCTGCAGCGGCAACCTGGACGTCCTCACCTTCACTAGTGCCCCCGCCGTGGACGCCATGTGGAGCACGGCGCATGAGATGGGACTGTACAAGCAGCTCGTGGAGAGCCTGAAGACCACCGTCACGACCGCCGTCGTGGGTCCCGTCACCGCGCAGCCGCTGCTGGACGCCGGCATCACCCCCCTGGTGCCGGAGCGGTTCCGGATGGGCGCGCTGATCCGGCTGGTGTGCGAGCACCTCGCGCTGAACCATGTGCGCCGCCTGGAAACCCGCTCGGGAACCGTGGAACTGCGGGGCCGTTCACTGCGCATTGACGGCGAGCAGGTGGAGATCGCCCCGGCCCCGCTGCTGTTGCTCCGCGCGCTCCTGGGCGCCGAAGGGGCGGTCCTGTCCCGCGAATCCCTCTCCGAACTCCTGGAACTGCGCGGCTCCGTGCACGCGCTGGACATGACGGTCAGCCGGCTCCGCTCGTCCCTGCCGGACGGCAAGCTCGTGGAAACCGTGGTGAAGCGCGGCTACCGCATCCGCGTCTAGCGGCCGGTGTGATGCCAATAACAACGGGAGTTTTTGTACAGATAATGGCCCCAAAACGTGGTTTAGGGCGCGATGTCTGTACAAAAACTCCCTTTTGTTACCGGGTGGTAAAAAGCAGCGAACGGGCAGGGACAATTCCGCAACGGCAGGGAAACACCCCCGAAAAACGCTCCCCCTAGGCTGGGTCCCATCAGCACAACAGGGCCCGAGACCGGCCCGCCTGGTGCAGCATTCGAAAGGGCCCGCACATGTCCGCTCCGGCACAGTTTCCGTCCACCGCCACCGGCTCCGCCAAAATCTTGATCGCCGGTGCAGGCCCCGCCGCCCGGGCCCTCGTGGCCCAGCTGGCCGCGGCCCGCTTCGCCGGCACCGTCACCGTCCTGAGCAGCCGCGACGACGCCCCCGAGGAGCTGCTGGAACTGGCCGCCCTGCCGTTCGTCTCCGTCCGCTTCGGCCAGCCCGCCAGCCACATCGACGCCGCCGCCAAGGTGGTGACCACTGCCGACGGCATGGAGTTCGGCTACGACGAACTGGTCATCGCCACCGGATCGGCCCCGGCCGACTCCCCTGTGGACGGCTCGGGCCGCTGCCTCAGCTACTCCACCATCGACGACGCCGACACGATCGGCCACGCCGTCCGGGAAGTCACCCGGGTTCTGGGCCGCCGTCCCCTGGGCATCCTGGTGGGCACCGGTCCCGCAGCCGGCCAGGCCGAAGCCGTGCTCCGCGCCCGCGGCGTCCGGCCTGTCCGCACCACCGCCCGGCCCGCCGCCGTCGTGCCCACCCTTGCCGGCTCCGTGCTGCCGGCCGCCGGCGTCATGTTCGAAGACGGCAGCCGGATGAACGGCGACCTCGTGGTCCTCGCCGAGGAGCGCACGCCCCGGGACGGCCTGGCCGCCGCTGCCGGCGTCAAGACGGCGGCGTCCGGGGGGATCGTCGTCGGCCGCGACTTCCGCTCATCCGTGCCGGGCATCTGGGCCATCGGGGATGCTGCAGCATTCGACGGCGTGCGGCTGGGCCTGCTGGTGGCGTCAGGTTCCGCTGCCGGCGTCTGCGCCGCCGAGCTCATGGCAGCCCTCTCCGTGGGGCAGCTGGCCACGGCGGCGTAGCGCTCCTGCTGTGGCAGGATGGTTCGGAAGGACGCCGCACCCTGGGCCCGCAGCCTGGAAAGGACCATCATGAGCCACGAAGCAAGCGCCCCGACGGGCACCGCGAGCAGCCCCGCAGGAACCCCCGGCGAACGTGCCGGCGCGCAGGGCATCGCTTCCTTCATTGACCACACGCTGCTGAAGCCGGATGCCAGCGAGACGGAAATCCTCAGGGTCTGTGCCGAGGCCGCAGAATACAAGTTCAAATCGGTGTGCGTGAACCCGGTGTGGGTCAAGACGGTCAAGACAGCCCTGAAGGATACCGGTGTGCTCACATGTTCTGTGGCGGGTTTCCCGCTGGGAGCCACGCCCAGCGACGTGAAGGCGTTCGAAGCGCGCGGGGCGGTGCTGGACGGAGCCGATGAAGTGGACATGGTCATCGACATCGCCGCGGCTCGGGCCTCGGACAAGGGCGCACTGGTGGATGACATCAAGGCCGTGGCGGAGGCAGTGCACGGCGGGGAGGCCATCCTCAAGGTCATCATCGAAACCGCCCTGCTCAGCGATGACCAGAAGGTCCTGGCCTGTGAAGCGGCCGTCGAGGCGGGGGCGGACTTCGTGAAGACCTCCACGGGCTTCAACGGCGGCGGCGCCACGGTGGAGGATGTCGCCCTGATGCGGCGCACCGTGGGTCCGGACCTGGGCGTCAAGGCGTCCGGCGGTGTGCGGTCCCTCGAGGACGCACAGGCTATGATTGCTGCAGGTGCAACACGTATTGGCGCCAGCTCCGGTATTGCAATCGTCAAAGGCGAACAGGGTTCGTCTGCGTACTGACCGGCGGCAGCCACAGTTTGAGCCCCGCGGGGCCGAGGAGGAATGAATGTCCAGCAAGATTGACCAGCACGTAAAGACGCCCCAGAACGAGAACACCCTGGTCGGCAGCATCGTCCTCTTCGTGGTGATCATGGCCCTGTTCCTGGGCTCCATCTACTCGCTGTCCTTCCTGACCCTGGGCAACCCGTGGCCGATGGCTGTGTGCCTTGGCCTCTTCGCCCTCGCATTCTGGATCCCGCAGACCATCACGGGCCGCTCGGACAGCGCCGGCGAATACTAAAGCCCCAGAATTAAAGAGCTGAAGCCCCGGAAATCTCCGGGGCTTCAGCTCTTTAAGTCCAATTTCAGGGAAGTCCCAGCAGGCTGCTGACCAGCCGGCCGGCCAGGGCCAGCGCCGCAGGGAAGTGCGTGCCGGCCAGCGACCAGGCTGCCACGCACATGCCCACCATGGCGTAGCCGCTCACCGGAATCAGCACCAGCCACTCCCGCCGCGATCCGGCCCGACCCAAGAGCGGAATGGAGAAGGCGCCGTTGGGCCGCCAGAAGTTTCTCAGCACCCACAGCCGGCGCATGAACCGGGGTGGTTTGATCACCAGCGGCCAGAGCAGCGGAACGCCCCCGGTGGTCACCATGTCCCCCACAATATGGACCACGACGCCGATCAGCATGGACATCGGCAGCCAGGTCCACTGCTCCGGGGCGAACCAGGTCACCAGGCCCGCCATGGCCAGGGCGAAAACCCAGTTGGTGATCCAGCCGGACCTCGGAAACAGCTTCAGCGCCTTGGCGGCAATGTTGATCATGAACATGCACAGCAGTCCGGCACCGACCGACAGCACGCCCCACGGTGTGTCCACCTGGATCTGAGCGGCAACCGCTGCGAGCAGCACGAACACGGCCGCGCCGAGGACCGAATGCGTCCCCTGCCGGTGGCCACCGCTGGCGTTCTCGATGCCCACGGCGATCACGTTGGACAGGGGCGGCAGCGAGTGCGCCACCGTGCTGGAACGGTGGTCCCAGTCGCAGACGAGGGCGGTGCCCGCCGTCGCCATTCCGCCGATCAGCACGCCGGTGGCGTCCAGCGGGTACCAGCCCAGGGTGTACGGCCCCGTCGAGGCAACAGCCACCCACGCCGCGGCACCTGACGCGGCGTGGTGTCCTCCCATCACGGCTAGCCCTTGGCGGCTTCGGCCGGGACGGGAGCGTCCGAGAAAATGTTGCGGATGACGCCGTCGGCCCATTCCAGGATCTCGGCGTCCTGGAGGTCCCGGCCGCCGATCCGGGCGGTCTTCGGCTTGGGGATGAGGACGGCGTCGAGGGCAGGCTTGACCTGGGCGCCCGGGTACATCCGGTTGAGGCGCATGGTCTTGGATTCGGGCAGCTGCGCCGGTGAGAACCGGATGAAGTTCCCCTGCAGGGCGACGTCGGACAGCCCGGCTTCCCGGGCACCAACCCGGAAGCGGGCGACGGCGACCAGGTTCTGGGCGGGCAGCGGCGGCTCCCCGTAGCGGTCCACGAGTTCGGCGAGGACTTCGTCGATGGCCTCGTTGGTCAGGGCGGACGCCAGCTTCCGGTAGGCCTCCAGCCGCAGCCGCTCCCCCGGCACGTAGTCGTGCGGCAGGTGCGCGTTCACGGGCAGCTCGATCTTCATCTCGGCGGCCTTCTCCTCGGCTTCACCGCGATATTCCGCCACGGCTTCGCCGACCAGCCTGATGTAGAGGTCGAAGCCGACGCCCTGGATATGGCCCGACTGCTCGCCGCCCAGCAGGTTGCCGGCGCCGCGGATTTCCAGGTCCTTCATGGCCAGCTGCATGCCGGCACCGAGTTCGTTGTGCGTGGCCACGGCCTTCAGCCGTTCCAGCGCCACCTCGCCCAGCGGCTTCTCCGAGGGGTAGAGGAAATAGGCGTACGCCCGTTCCCGGCCGCGGCCCACGCGTCCGCGCAGCTGGTGGAGCTGCGACAGTCCGTATTTGTCTGCCCCGTCCACGATCAGGGTGTTGGCATTGGAAATGTCCAGGCCGGTTTCGATGATGGTGGTGCAGACGAGCACGTCGAAGCGCTTCTCCCAGAAGTCAACGATGATCTGCTCCAGCCGGCTTTCGGACATCTTGCCGTGAGCCACCTCCACCCGCGCTTCGGGGACGAGCTCGCGGATCTTGGCGGCGGTCTTTTCGATCGTGGATACGCGGTTGTGGACGAAGAACACCTGTCCTTCCCGCATCAGCTCCCGGCGGATGGCGGCGGAGGTCTGCTTGTCCGTGTACGGCCCCACGTAGGTGAGCACCGGGTGGCGCTCCTCCGGCGGAGTGGCCAGCGTGGACGTTTCGCGGATGCCGGTCAGGGACATCTCGAGCGTGCGCGGGATCGGCGTGGCGCTCATGGCCAGGACGTCCACGTTGGTGCGCATCTTCTTCAGCGCTTCCTTGTGCTCGACGCCGAAGCGCTGCTCCTCATCCACGATCACGAGGCCGAGGTCCTTGAACTCGAAGTCCTTGGACAGCAACCGGTGGGTGCCGATCACCACGTCCACGGACCCGTTCTTTACGCCCTCGGCCGTTTCCTTTGCTTCCTTGGACGCCTGGAACCGGGACAGCGGCCTGACCCGGAGCGGGAAGCCGGAGAACCGTTCGGTGAACGTCTCGTAGTGCTGCTGCGCGAGCAGCGTGGTGGGCACCAGCACGGCCACCTGCTTGCCGTCCTGCACGGCCTTGAAGGCGGCGCGGACGGCGATCTCGGTCTTGCCGTAGCCGACGTCGCCGGAGACCAGCCGGTCCATGGGGATCTCGCGCTCCATGTCGGCCTTGACCTCGTTGATGGTGGTCAGCTGGTCCGGGGTCTCCACGTACGGGAAGGCTTCCTCCAGTTCGCGCTGCCAGGGCGTGTCCGGCGCGAAGGCGTGGCCGCGCGAGGCCATCCGGGCCGAGTAGAGCCGGATGAGCTCGCCGGCGATCTCCTTGACCGCCCGGCGTGCCTTGGACTTGGTGCTGGCCCAGTCCGCGCCGCCCATCTTGCTGAGGACGGGGGTGTCGCCGCCGACGTAGCGCGTCACCTGGTCCAGCTGGTCGGTCGGCACAAACAGCCGGTCCCCGGGCGCCCCGCGCTTGGACGGCGCATACTCCAGCACGAGGTACTCGCGCACCCCGTCGCTGCCGCCTGCCACCTTGCGCTGCAGCAGTTCGACGAAACGGCCGATGCCGTGCTGTTCGTGCACCACATGGTCCCCGGCCACCAGCTGGAGGGGGTCCACGGCGTTCCGACGCTTGGACGGCATGCGGCGCATGTCCTTCGTGGAGCCGGCGGAGGTGCGGCCCAGCAGGTCGGCCTCGGTCAGGAGGCCGAGTTTCAGCCCGTCCAGGACAAAACCGCGTCCGACGGCGGCGGTGGTCACCTCGATGATCCCCGCCTGGGGTTCGTGGTCCAGTGTGTCCACCCGGGAACAGGGAATGTCGGCGTCGTGGAACAGTTCGGCCAGGCGCTGGGCGGGGCCGGGGCCTTCGGTGGCCACCACGATCCGCCACTGGTCCCGCACGTGGGAGCCGATGAAGTCCATCATTTCGGCCACGTCGCCCTGGTAGCCGCGCGGTTCACGGGCGTGGAGGTTGAGCACGTCGATGTCCGGGGTCAGTTCCTCGTCGGTGGCCAGCGACGTGATGGACCACCACGACACCTCGTTCCCGAGCGCCGCCGTGCGGGTCTCGGCAAGCGACCGGAAGCTGGCGGAATGCAGGGCCGCCGAGGCCTGGGAACTGAGATCCAGCGGCGCCGTTCCGCCGTCCGACGCTGTGGACCACGCCGCCTCCAGGAACTCCTCATTCGTGGCCGCGAGGTCGTGCGCGCGGGTGCGGACCTTCTCCGGCTCGATGACCACCGAAATCGAACCGGCGGGCAGTTGCTCCATGAACGGGACCATGGCGTCCACGAGGACCGGAGCCAGGGATTCCATGCCTTCCACGGCAATGCCGCCGGCGATCTTTTCCAGCATGTCGGCGGCGGCGGGCAGCTGGGACTTCAATGTCGCAGCCCGGGACATGACCGACGGCGTGATGAGGATTTCGCGGCATGGCGGGGCATGGAGCTCTGTGGGGTGGTGCACGCCCGGGGCGGACAGCGAGCGCTGGTCGGCGACGGCGAACCAGCGCATCTGGTCCACCTCGTCACCGAAGAACTCCACCCGGATGGGGTGGTCCTCGGTGGGCGGAAAGACGTCGAGCATGCCGCCACGGACGGCGAACTCACCGCGGCGGGTCACCATGTCGACGCGGGAGTAGGCGGCGGCGGCCAGGTTCTTGATCACGTCAGTGAACGGCACCTCCTGGCCGATCCTCAGCGTCACCGGAACCAGGTCCCCCAGGCCTGCGACAATCGGCTGAAGCACAGCGCGCACGGGAGCCACGACGACGCGGAGGGGTCCCGCCGTCGGGCTTTCTGCATTGTCCGGGCGGGCAGAGTCTTCCGGGTGGGCAAGCCGCCGCAGGACCGACAGGCGGCGGCCCACCGTGTCAGAGCGCGGGGACAGCCGCTCGTGCGGGAGCGTTTCCCAGCTGGGGAACTCTGCGACGGCGCCGGCCGGCAGGTAGGCGCGCAGCGCGGCGGCAAGATCCTCGGCCTCGCGGCCCGTGGCGGTGACGGCCAGGACCACGCCCGGCGCGGTGTGGTCAGCGGCATCTTTTTCACCAGCAGTGGCGCCGTCTCCCGCGGCGTTCCGGAGCCCGTCAGCCATCTCCGCCAGGAGCACGGGCCGCAGGCCTGCCGGGGCGCTGATCTGGTAGTCCTCACTGCGGACGCTGAAGCTGCGCGCCGACTCCGCCTGTACCCGGGCGAACGTCCTGTCCGCATGAAGGACGCGGCGCAGGCCGTCGAGGGGCAGGGCAGTGGAGGACTGGCCGTTGGAGGGCTGGCCTTTGGGGCTCTGGCCTTTGGGGCTCATGGGCAGGATCTCCTGGAATCTCATTCGGACGCAGGCAACACGAAAACCCGGGATTCGAAGCGAATGCCGGGGCTTCCAGCCTACCCCTGCGGGCACAGCGGCGGCATCCGGGGTCCGAATGCCGCGTTGCTAAGCTTGCCGAGCAGGTGAAGTCTGATCTCTACCCCAGCCATGCCGCCGCCCCAAGGAGACTCCCGTGAGCGACCAGACCGGAAACGACAGCAGCGGAAACCCCGGCAGCACGAACAGCACAGCCGGACCCGGCGGCGCCGCCGACACCCGTACTGTGCTTGTCACGGGAGCCACCGGATACATCGGCGGCCGGCTCGTCCCCCGGCTGCTGGACGCCGGCCACCGGGTCAAGGTGCTGGTCCGGTCGCCGGAGAAAATAGCCGGCGTGCCGTGGTTCGACGATGTGGAGGTGGTCCGCAGCAGCCTCGACGACTCCGCTGCCCTGCAGGATGCCCTGCGTGGCGTGGATGTCCTCTACTACCTGGTCCATTCCATGGCAGCCGGCTCCGGTTTCGAGGCCAAGGAAAAGGCCATGGCCCAGCTCGTGGCCGGTGCCGCCGCGGCCGCCTCCGTCCGGCGGATCGTCTACCTGGGCGGCCTGCACCCGCGCACCACCGCGCTTTCCACGCACATGCGCTCCCGCGAGGCGGTGGGCGAGGTCTTCCTCTCCGGCCCGGTGGACGCCATCGTATTCCAGGCCGGGGTGGTTATCGGCTCCGGCTCGGCGTCGTTCGAGATGATCCGCCACCTCGCCGAAACGCTGCCCCTCATGCCGGCGCCCAGCTGGGTCCGCAACCGGATCGAAGCCATCGCCGTCCGGGACGTGCTCTACTACCTCGTCCGGGCCGCTTCGCTGCCGGAACCCCTGAACCGGACCTTCGACATCGGATCCCGGGACGTCCTGACCTATGCCGGCATGATGCAGGAGTACGCGGCCGAGGCCGGGCTGCCGCCGCGCCCGGTCCTGGCGCTGCCGGTGCCGGCGCCCCGGCTGGCGGGGCTGTGGGTTGCCCTGGTGACCCCGATTCCGCTGTCGATGTCGGTGCCGCTGGTCCAGTCCCTGCAGCATGACGCTGTCTCCGCCGAACACGACATCGACAACTACATCGAACAGCCCGACGGCGGCCTCACCGGCTACCGCAGGGCCGTTGCCCTGGCGCTCGGCAAGGAACGCGACGGGCAGGTGGAAACGACGTGGGCCAACGCGGGCGCCGACGCCGACCCGCTGCCCAGTGACCCCGGCTGGGCCGGCTACAGGGTGTACGTCGACGAGCGGACCTTCGCCAGCGACGTGGACCCGTCCCATGTGTGGACCATCATCGAGGGGATCGGCGGCCGCAACGGCTGGTACTCGCTCCCGCTGGCATGGAGCGTCCGCGGGTGGCTGGACAAGCTCTGGGGCGGGGCCGGGCTGCTCCGCGGCCGCCGGCATCCGCACCACCTGGTGGCCGGCGAGGTGGTGGACTGGTGGCGCGTGGAACGGATCGAGCGCGGCCGCCTGCTCCGGCTGCGGGCGGAGATGCGCGCTCCCGGGCGCGCCTGGCTGGAACTCTGTGTGGAGCCCGACGGCGCCGGAAGCCGTTACCGCCAAAGGGCCATTTTCTTCCCCAAGGGGCTCAGCGGGAGGCTCTACTGGCTGGCGGTCCTTCCTTTCCACAGCGTCATCTTTCCGGCCATGTCGCGCAACATCACGGCGGCAGCCCGGAGGCTCGCCGCCGAGGATCAGAAGGCGGCCGCAGAGCGTGGTGCGGAACGTCCCGGTGCCGGGGAAGCGCGGCCAACCCCGTAGGATGTGGTGAGCAAAAAGCGTTCTGACCCCACAACGACGGAGGATCAATGGCACTGAGTGCATCCACCACCCTTCCCCACGGCGTCGACAGCGTCACCGCAGTCTTCGCGAACGAAGACTTCCAGCGTCACACCAGCGAATACGTCGGCGGCAGCCTCGAGTCCTTCACCGTGGCTGGCGACATTGCCGGGGAATTCAGCACCACGTCGGTGCGCACCCTGCCCACCACGCGCCTGCCGGAAATCGCCCGCAAGTTCGTCGGCGAAAGCCTGAAGGTGACCCAGGTGGAAAGCTGGGAAGCCCCGGCAGCCGACGGCTCACGCCAGAGCACCATCTCGCTGAAGATCGCCGGCGCACCGATTGACGTGACCGCGGTCCAGCGCCTCGTCGCCGACGGCGGCAGCACGCGCGTTGAACTGGAAGGAAACGTCACCTCTTCCGTGCCGTTCCTGGGCGGCAAGATCGCCGACGCCGCCGAGCCCATGGTGGGCAAGGCACTGAACATCCAGTCGCAGCAGGCCCAGGCCTGGCTCGAAAGCCACTAGCCCTGTGGACGTCCCTGCCTTCCTCGCCCTGGTCCTGATCGTTTCGGGCGTGTGGTCCCTGGTGGTGTGGCCGCAGTTCCTGCGCCGCGTCATGAAGGACCCGCGGGCACGGGACGCCGCCGGCAAGGCCACGAAGTTCCTCACGGTCCACGTGGTCCTGGTGACCATTTCCATGGTGCTGGGAGCCGCAACGGCCGCGATCGGAATCGCGGCACTCGTCAGCTGACTGGTGCCCCGCTGGCCAGGGGGGGGGGGAAACCCGGTTGGGACCCCCCCCCCGCGGCCCCCAAGCCCAGGGGTTTGGATGGTAAAAAAAGGTGGGCCGG
>NZ_JBHUSB010000004.1:0-55773 GCF_042673905.1 Arthrobacter sp. NPDC057009 | reverse complement strand
CCCGCCCGCGACCCTATTGGCCCCCCACTACTGGTCTCTGGCCCCCCGTGGCCGGGGGTTTCCTAACCCCGGTTTCGACACGCCAGGCCAGCGGACCCTTGCCAGTGGGATATGCTGGCTACTCATGGTGCGCCGGGAAGTCTGGTCGGCAATACGTTAGCCGACCCCTCGCGAGGAGCTTCAGTGCCCAAGCCGTCCTTCCCTTCCCGCAAGTTTCCCTCCCCCAGGTTTCCGGTATTCAGCCGCACCACCTACCCTGAGTACCTCCGCATTGCCGCCATCCTCCGGACCGAGACCGTGGGCGGTGCACTGCTCCTGGTGGCCACGGCCGCCGCCCTGATCTGGGCCAATTCCCCCGCCGCGGACGCGTACTTCGGGCTGCGTGACCTGAAAATCGGCTACGAGCCCTGGCACCTGCAGCTGAGCGTGGGCCACTGGGCTTCCGACGGACTGCTCGCCCTGTTCTTCTTCATTGCCGGCCTGGAGCTGAAACGCGAGTTTGTTTCCGGTGACCTGCGCCGCCCGTCCCGGGCGGTTGTCCCGGTAACGGCCGCAGTGGGCGGCGTCGCCCTGCCGGCCATCATCTATTCCATCATCGTCTGGAACCAGGGTGCCGAGGCCCTGAGGGGGTGGGCGATCCCCACCGCCACCGATATCGCCTTCGCGCTGGCAGTGCTCGCGGTCATCAACACCCACCTGCCGTCAGCGCTGAGAACGTTCCTGCTCACCCTCGCCGTGGTGGACGACCTGATCGCCATCGGCATCATCGCCTTCTTCTACTCCTCCGGGCTCCAGCCTGCCCTGCTGCTCGCCGCGCTCGTTCCGCTGGCGCTGTTCGCCTGGCTGGTTCAGAAGCGGATCAGCCACTGGTTCCTGCTCCTGCCGCTGGCGGCGGCCACATGGGCACTGGTGCACGCCTCCGGCATCCACGCCACGGTGGCCGGCGTGCTGCTCGGCTTCACCGTCCCGGTCGCACTGTCACGGCGGGAGCGCCAGGCAGGCACCGCCGCCCACAGCAGCGCCCACGGCGTCACTGACCACGCCGGCGGAGCCGGCATGGCCGAACGCCTGGAACACAAGCTCCGTCCACTTTCTGCCGGCTTTGCGGTTCCTGTATTCGCGTTCTTCTCGGCCGGCGTGGCGATCGGCGGCACCTCGGGGCTGGCCTCCGCCTTGACCGATCCCGTGGCCGTGGGCATCGTGACCGCGCTCATTGTGGGCAAGGCCCTTGGCGTCTTCGGTGCAACCTTCCTCGTCACGAAAACCACACGGGCGCAGCTGGACGCCGGGCTGAAGTGGGTGGACGTCGCCGGCCTGTCCCTGCTGGCCGGCGTCGGCTTCACGGTCTCGCTGCTGATCGCTGAACTGAGTTTCGGGCAGGGATCTGCCCACGACGACCACGCAAAAGTTGCCATCCTGGCCGGTTCGCTGACCGCTGCGGTGCTGGCCGCCGTCGTCCTTAAGGCCCGGAACAGGCACTACCGGCGCCTGGAAGCGGAGGAGGCAAGGGACGACGACGGCGACGGCGTCCCGGATGTCTTCGAACGGTCCGAAAAAGACCGGTAGGGCTGAAGACGTGCCGTCAGGCAGCCTGGTTCAGGGCGTCCTCGGCTGCGACCCAGGAGATCATGGCGCACTTCACCCTCGCGGCGTAGCGGGCCACGCCCTCGAAAGCGGCGGCGTCGCCCAGGATTTCGGGGTCGGCAGGGATCTTCCCCCGGGACCGCAGGACGTCCCGGAAGTTCCCGATCACGGAACGGAGTTCGTCCACGCTCATGCCCTCGGCCAGCTCGCTCAGCACGGAGGCGGAGGCCATCGAGATCGAGCATCCCGCCCCGTCCCACGCCAGCTGCTTCACCGTGCCGTGGTCCACCGCCACGCGGAGGGTGACCTCGTCGCCGCACACGGGATTGAGCTGGTGCGACTGGCCGGTGGACGCGCCGTCCGGAACAGCAGTTGCGGCCAGCCCGCTGCCGTGCCGGGCCTTGGAGTGGTCCAGGATGATCTGCTGGTAAAGCTGGTCGAGGCTCATGCTCAGGTACCTGTCGTTGGGGAACGGTCTGGTTTCCGGGGGCTAGGCCCGGAAGTACGCGCGGACTCCGGATACTGCATCCAGGAATTCGTCCACGTCGTCGGTGGTGTTGTACAAGTAGGCGCTGGCGCGGGTGGTGGCCGTCAGTCCAAGGCGCCGGTGCAGCGGCTGGGCGCAGTGGTGGCCCACGCGGACGGCGATGCCGCGCGCATCAAGGAACTGGCCGACGTCGTGCGCGTGGACACCGGCAACGTCAAAGGCCGCCAGGCCGATGCGGTCCTGGCCGGCGGCCGGGCCCAGCACGCGGATGCCGTCGATGGCTTCCAGGCCCGCCACCATCCGCTGGCCCAGCTCGGACTCCCAGCGGTGCACCCGGTCAATCCCGGTTTCCGTCAGGTAGTTGACCGCGGCGGCCAGCGCCACGGCCTGCGAGATCTTCTGGGTCCCTGCCTCGAACCGCTGCGGCGCAGGAAGGTACTCCGCCCGTTCCATGGTCACAGTGGTGATCATGGAACCGCCGGTCAGGACCGGCGGCAGCACATCCAGAAGCTCCTGCTTGCCGTACAGCACACCAACCCCGGTGGGGCCCAGCATCTTGTGGCCGGAAAACACGGCAAAGTCGACGTCCAGCTGCTTGACGTCCAGTGCAAGGTGCGGCGCCGACTGGCACGCATCCAGCACCACCAGTGCACCGGCCCGCCGGGCGAGGGCGACGAGGTCGCTGACCGGGTTGATGGTTCCCAGCACGTTCGATGCGTGGGTGAAGGCCAGCAGCCGGGTCCGCTCCCCCACGATGTCCGCGGCCTCGTCCATCCGGAGCGCTCCGGCGTCGTCCAGAGGGATGTGCCGCAGCGTGGCACCCGTCCGGTAGGCCAGCTCCTGCCAGGGGATCAGGTTTGCGTGGTGTTCCATTTCGGTGACCACGATTTCGTCCCCGGGTCCCAGGGCCAGCTCCCGCAGCCGGGAGTCGCCGCGTCCCTGAGCTGCCCAGAGCGCAGCGTTGGACAGCGCATAGCTGATGATGTTCAGGCCCTCCGTGGCGTTGGAGGTCCACACGATTTCCTCGTAGTCCGCCCCGACAAAATCGGCTACGGTCTGCCGGGCGTCCTCGAAGACCTCGGTGGCCTCCACCGCAAGATGGTGGGCTCCGCGGTGCACGGCTGCGTTCCGCTGCTCGTAGAATTCCTGTTCCGCTTCGATCACGCTCAGCGGATTCTGCGATGTGGCGCCGGAATCCAGATAAACCAGTGGGCGGCCGTTAACCGTCTGGTTCAGCACGGGAAAGTCGTTGCGGATCCGCAGGACCTCGGCATTGTCCATCGCGGACAGGGCGCGCGTCAGCGTGGTCGGCGTGGATACTACGGCCAATGGGACTCCTTGGGTGCCTCGGGGTACCTCTCAATTGTCCCACAGCGGCTTTGCCTGCAGCATGGCGCACACTAAGGGCGGCCCTCGTCGCTGCGGGCCGCCCTATCATGATGCCGGAAAGCCGGCGGATATTTGTTTTGCGATTTCTTCACTTTTAAGGACCGGCGACGGCTGGGGGGAGAGCCTCGGTCTCAGAAGGCTCTGACGTCGCCGGCCCCGCCTTGCCCGGACCCGAAAGGCCGGAAATCTGGGTGCGAGACCTGATAAATCTGGTGGCAGCTTCGGGGGGAGATCAGCCCTGCTTCCGCTGCCACTATTAGTAAATCGCGTACGGGCGCCCGCGGCATCAGTACTCGGTACTCGTTTTTCTGAGTACTTAACTACTGGTTCCCGCAGGTGGCGCGATCCGGCCCGGAACCGCGCGGAATGTACCCGGCGGGGCCCGGAAAAAAATAAGTTCGGGAAGCGCTACTTCTTGGGAAGGGCAAGCGCGAGCTCGTCGCGGCGGCGGACGCCGAGCTTGACGTAGCTGCGGTACAGATGCCCCTCCACGGTCCGCACGGACACCATCAGCTGCTGGGCGATCTCACGGTCCGACAGGCCCTGCACCGCCAACTCCACGATGTCCCGTTCGCGGCGGGTCAGGTGGACACTGGGGACGGAGGCAACGAAGGGACTTTCCCGGAACCGCTCGCCGAGCTCCTGGTCGCATTTCTCCCGGTGCGCGATCGCCTGGCGGGCGCGGCGCCGCTCCCCCGCGGCGTCCAGCAGGGCGCCGGCCCTGGCGTACCCCTCGCGCGCCAGGTTCACCAGGCCAGCCTCCTCCAGGGCGGCCGCAGTTTCCATGAGGGTGTCGGCGTCCTCGGAAGCCCAGGCCTGGGCCAGCTGGCGCCAGCCGGCCGCCCAGCGGCCTTCCACGGTGGCTGCGAGGGAGGCGAGCTCCTTCGCCAGCGAGCGTTCGCCGAGGTCGGAGCAAAGGATCAGGCATTCCAGCCTGGTTCCGGGATGGTTCGCTACGAACTCGGACGCCGCGAGCTCGCGGAGCCTCTCCAGCCCGGTGCCCTTCCGGTCGAGGTATTCGGCCGCGGCGGCGGCATAGGCCTCCGCGACGGAGTCGCAGCCGGGGCCGCTGGCGTGCCGGGCGGAGATGAAGTCCTGTTCAAGCCGCTTTGCCTGTGCGGTGTCGCCCAGGCGGGCGGCGGCATAGAAGGCAAGCGACGAGCCGAACCTGAACTCCTGCAGCGGATCATTGATCCGGAGCGCCTCAACCGCGGGCAGGAGGACCTGGTACGCGCGCTCCAGCTGTCCCTGCCGCAGGAGCCCGAGGCCGCGCAGCGCCTGGATCCCGCCGCCGAAGGTCGAGACGCCTTCGGTGCGCTCCGCCGGATAGCCGGAAAGCTCATGCTCGGCGGACTCCCAGTTGCCGGCCGCGAGGGTGCTGAGTGCCAGCCGGGTCAGGACAAACTCGTTGAAGAAATACAGGCCGCCGTTGAGCGCCGGCAGGAAGGGTCCGGCGGCCGCGGCGGCGGTATGGGCCTGGTGTGACCGGCCGGCGGCAACCAGCGTCTGGGCAAGCAGCGCCTGCCCCACGGCGTGCTGGGTGGCCTCGACAGCCGATGCCGTGTCAGGATCCGGTGTCCCGAGCGAGGCAATGACAGCCGCAATGCCTTCGTGGTCGCCGCTGGCCGCCATCTCCAGCAGCCCGTGGATCCGGTCCTGCCAGGAGTCGTCCGGCGGGATCCCGGCCTCCTTCAGCTGGCGGCGTGACTCCTCCCTGAGCAGCGGCACGGACATTCCCAAAGCCATGTGGGACGACGCCCTGAGCATCAGCACCTGTGGGGCTTCCGGGTCCCCGGCCAAATCGAGCCAGCAGCCGTCAAGGAGTTCTGCGGCCTCGCGGTACTTGCCTTCGTTGAAGTGGGCCCGCGCGGTGATGGAGAGCGCCTTCGCCTGCAGCTCCGGGGCCCGCACGTGATCGGTCATGAGCCGTGCGCCGGCGTTGTTGAACGTGCCCGCGGCCAGCAGGCCGGCATTCAGCAGGTCCAGGTCGGGCACCTCCAGGCCGCATTCCAGCGACCATTCCACCAGCCGCAGCCTGCCCTCGGCACTGGCGCCCGCCGCCGCCAGGTGGGCGTCAAGCTTTTGCCGCAACTGCAGGCTCCGCGAGACCGACACCTGCCGCCGCGTCGATTCGCCCAGGATGGCGTACGCGAGCCGCAGCTCGGATTGCGTCGCGGCTGACTCGGCCACCACCTGGTTGTCCAGCAGGGAACGCACGACGCCGGCGCCGCAGACGTCCTCTATCAGGCGCCTGGGCACGGGCTCCGCCAGGGCGATCACCTTGAGCGCATCCTGCTCCTCCGGCGTTCTGCGGAGAAGATCCTTGACCACCAGGTCCGAAAGCTGAGGCCCGTCAGCCGGCAAGGGTCCGAGCAGCACCCAGATCCCGTTGCGCTGGACCAGGGTTCCGGCGGCCGTTGCGTCGTTCAGCAGGCAGGCGAGGAGCTGCGGGTTGCCGCCCGATGCAGACCACAGCGACTGGACGGTGCTGACGGGAACGGTCCCCTGGAGAGTGTGTTCCACCACTTCCCTGACCTGCTCGCCGTTGAGCGGGCGGAGGTCGATGCGTTCGGCCAGGCCGTCATACCAGAGCTGGTTCAGGGCCGCGGGCAGGCCCGGCCGCGGCCGCCCTGCTGCCAGCACCGTGGCCCAGCCGGCCGACGTCATGTCCACCACCATGCTGGCGGTGGCGTCATCAAGGTGGTGGGCGTCGTCCACCACCAGGAGCACGGGGGCGTCCGTGCCGCCCTTGAGGCCGCTGCTGCCCTTCAGCTCCTGGAAGTGGGCCCACACGGCCCGCAGCACCGCGACGGGTGAATCCGCTTCCTCGGGGGCGAGCCCGGAGGTGTAAGGCGCCAGCACCCCGTACGGGACTTTGGCCAGCGAGGAGCTGCCGTGGATCCGGAGCACGGTCATCTCCGCGGCCAGCTTCTCCCGCACCGCGTCCGTGACGGATGTCTTTCCGACGCCGGGACCCGCCATCAGGTAGACGGCCTGGCTGGCGCGGCTGCGGATGACCGTACAGACATGCTCTATCGCTTCACGGCGCCCCGTGAGCTGCCGGCGTTCGGCTTCCGGCTTGGCGCTGCGGCCGTTGGGCGAGGAGCTGTTAGACGAGGCCAGGCAGATCACCTCTGGAAGTCACGCCGAGTTTGGTGAAGACCTGGTACAGGTGCCCTTCCACCGTCCGGACTGAAACGCCCATCTCCAGGGCGATGTCCCGGTTGGACACGCCCCTTCCCGCCAGCCGGGAGATCTGGCGTTCCCGCGCGGTGAGGAGCGGGCTCCCGCTGCTGGGAACAATCGGCAGGCTGGGCACGGTGGCGGTGAGGCTGTCCAGCCGGGCCTGCGCGATGCGGGCAGATGCGGAATCCCCGGAATGGCGGGCAAAATCGACGGCGAGCGCCACGCACCGGGCCTCCACCGCGTCGAGTTCCAGCTCCGCGCACAAATGAGCGCCTTCCAGGAGAACCTTGGCGTCCTTGGTGCGGGTGCCCACGGCGATGAGGCGGGAGATTTCGGCCAGGGTTCCCTGCCGGTGGCCCGCCACGTCCTCCATGAGGCGGAAGTCCTCATCGGTTCCGTTCACGGTCGCTCCGAGCAGGCTGATCCCGGCCAGCGTGTACCGGCCGGCCGCGATGTCACGGTGTGCCGCCGCGAGCAGCCGCTTCACGGCGTCGGTGTCCCCCAGCCAGCGCCCGGCCATGTCGGCGCAGAACTCCGTGACGAACAGGGTGCGGAAGTTGCAGTGGCCGCGGGCGCCGCGCAGCTTGTCGAGGTATTTGTGCGCCTGTCCGGCGTTGCCGATCTGGGCGTAGGCGAAGGCCGTGGCGGCGTAGGCGGCCTGGAGCATGTTCAGCACCGGGCGGAGTTCGAGCTGGGCGACGGCGGACAGCAGCGAGTCCAGCGCCACCGCGCCACGGCCGGAGAAAACGTAGGCGATGCCTGCCGCCAGTTCCGTGGCGGACGTGCGGTAGGCCAGCCGGCGTTCCGCCTGTCCCTTGGGCGGCCCCACGAGTTCCAGGCACCGCTTCCACTGGCCGGCCTGCAGCAGCACGTTGAAGGCCGTCAGCGTGAACCGCTCCCGGAGGCCGGTCAGGGGCCCTGCGTCCGAAAGCTGTCCGCCGACGCGCCGCATCAGCTGGAGGGCGTCCATCTCCCGGCCGACGGCGGACAGGGCGTGCATCAGGAGCAGTGCGGCCTGGATCCTGAAGCCGGGGTCCTTGTTGACCGCCGGATCCACGGCTTCCTCCAGCTCCCCAACCATGGATGCATAGTCACCGATGAAGGACTTGTATTCGAACTCGGCCAGGGTGATGACGTTGGCTGCCGTGCCCAGCGGATCGGGCCAGCTGGATGCCACTCCGGCGGCAACGCCCAGCCGCTGGCGGGCGTCTGCCAGCTCGTCCGGAACCTTGTCGCACAGCTCCGGCAACCACACCATGACCCGGCTCTTGGCTGCCACCACACGGGCGAAGGCCTCCTCCTCGAGCGCGTCCAGCTGCGCCTGGGAAATGTCCTCCAGCGCGGCCATGGCCTGCACCGGCAGGTCGAGCAGCAGGTAGGCGGTTGCCTTGTGCAGCTGCGCATCCACCCAGACGTCGTCGGTCTTCTTGATGCCTTCCACGCAGGAGATCGCGAACCGGGGATCAAAGAGGTGCACCGCCGCCTCCGCCGCGGCCACCGCCATGGCAGGGCTAAGCTCTGCCTGGCATTCCCTGGTCCACGCGGCGAACTCGATCCGCTCCTCCATGCTCATGGCGGACAGTTCGGGTTCGCGTCCGCCCAGCAATAGAGCGCGGAGTTCACGTCGGCGGGAGATGCTCAGCCACGAGCGCACGACGTCCCCAAGGTACTGTTCCCGCACCGAGACCCAGCGGTCCCCGGTGTCGGCGACCGTCAGCAGCCCGGCGTCCTCCATATCGGCCACTATTGCGGTCCCGTAGATTTCGGTCAGCCGGGCCAGCGGGATCCGCCGCGCACACGCGAGCATCTCGATGACCTCGCGCGTTTCCGGTTCTTCCCGGGACCAGCGGGACCGGACAATGTCATCCAGCCCGGCGGCGCCGTCGAGCACCACCCTGTCACGCAGGGTCCAGACGGAATCCGACAGGACGAGGTTTCCTGACTGCTGCTGCTCCGTGACGAGTGCCTTGAGCAGCAGAGGGTTGCCGCCCACGATGGCGTGGTAAGTGCTCACGAGCGAGGCCGAGACGCGGTGGCCCAGCAGCGTCAGCAGCACCTGCCGGGTCTGGAGTTCGTTGAGGTTGTCCAGCCGGACTTCGGTGAGTCTCCGGTCGGTGAGCAGCCAGTGGAAGTCTGCCGGGAGGTCGCTGGTGCTGGGTGCGATGGCGATGACGCGGGCGGTGTGCGTCAGCATGATGTTCAGGATGACGCCGGCGCTCATGTCATCGATCGGGCCGGTGGTGTCCAGGGTGATGATGCAGTCCCGGCCTGCGGCGTCGGACCGGATCAGGGAGGTGATGCCCTGGAGGATGGCGGTTGGGGAGGCCAGCGCCGACTGCGGCAGCCGGGCCATGAGGAAGGCGAGGCAGGCGTAGGAGGTTTGTGAGCCGCTCAGGGGGCTGCGGAGCTGGAGCGACCAGACGTCCGGACCCAGCTCGGCAACGGCGGTGCGCGCCAGTGAGGATTTCCCCACGCCGCGGGCACCGGTGATAACAACGCCCAGGGACTCAGGATCTGTCAGCGCAGTGCGGATGGCTTCGAGGTCTGCGCTGCGCGCGGGAACCGACCATCGTTGGAGGTCCGTTCCGCCCGCGACGCCCGCCGGTCCCGCCAGCACGCCCGCCGTAGACCCACGTCCCCAGCTCAGTGGCTCAATTGACATGAACTTTTCCCTTACATCCCGCCCGGCAGGATAAAGGCCCCATCGCCTCCCCCGCTTAGAAAGTAGACTACCCCGTTACATAGCAGGGATACAGGGCACTGCGTTCACATTTCGCAGACCTTGAGGCGACCTTGAGGGTTCGCGATGTGAGGAGGAAAAGCTGTAGCCTGCGCGGTTAGACCTTGGCGGTGTGAAACTGCTGCTGTGCTGCGGTCAGGCCCTCGCGGATGAGGAGTTCGACGGCGTCGGCGGCGTCATCGAGCAGGAAGGGCAGTTCCTTCTTTTCCGCGGTGCCGAAGTCCCGGAGCACGTAGTCCGCGGTGTCCATCCGGCCCGGCGGCCGGCCGACTCCCACCCGGACGCGGAGGTAGTCCTTGGTGGCGAGGGCCTTGGAGATGTCCCGGAGGCCGTTGTGCCCGCCCTCGCCGCCGCCGATCTTCAGCTTCACAGTATTAAAGGGGATGTCGATCTCGTCGTGGACGGCGACCACCCGGGCCGGCTCGACGTCGTAAAACTTTGCGAGCGCCGACACGGGGCCGCCGGAGACGTTCATGTAGGTACCGGGCTTGGCCAGCACCACACGGGGGCCGCCGATGCCCAGCCGGCCTTCGAGGACCAGGGCCCGGGCCTTGTGCGACTTGAACTTTCCGCCGATCCGGCCGGCCAGCCCGTCCAGCACCATCTGGCCGACGTTGTGCCGGTTGCCGCTGTACTCGGGTCCGGGGTTGCCAAGGCCTACGATCAGCCAGGTGTCAGTCATGAAATCAATCCTAAGGCGGGGGTTTGCACGCATGCGGGGCAGGGACGGCAGTGGCCGGGCCCGCAAAGGACCCGGCCACCGGTCCGCGCGCTATGCGGCGCGGGAAGGGTTGTGCCCGAATTACTCGGCAGCAGCTTCTTCGGCCGGAGCCTCTTCTGCGGCGGCTTCCTCGGCTGCGCCTTCTTCTTCCTCAGCCGGAGCTGCGGCCTCGGAGATGTTGACCACGAGGGCCTCGGCGTCGGTTAGCAGGACGGCGCCCTTGGGGAGCACGAGGTCGCTGGCGTGGATGTGCTCGCCGGCAGCGCGGCCCTCGATGTTGACCTCGACGGCCTCGGGCAGGTGCGTGGCCTCGGCCTCGAGGGACACCACGGTCAGTTCCAGGTTGTGCACGGTGCCTGCGGCGGTCTCACCCACGGTGTGCACGGGAACGTCAACGGTGACCTTCTCGCCCTGGCGGACGGTCAGGAGGTCGATGTGCTCGATGATCTGCTTGATCGGGTCGCGCTGGACGTCCTTGACGAGGGCAAGATGGCCTTCACCGTTGAGGTCCAGGGACAGCAGGGCGTTGGGAACGCGGACTGCCAGGGTGGTGGCCTTGGCCGGCAGGGTGATGTGGACGGGCTCGGCGCCGTGGCCGTAGATCACGGCGGGGATCTGGCCGGCGGCGCGGGCGCGGCGGGCGAAGCCCTTGCCGAATTCGGTGCGTGCTTCTGCTGCGAGCTTCTGCTCAGACATGTGCATCTCCTGGTGGATTGTTGGGTCAGCAAGGGCGGAGGTCTGGAGCGACCTTCAACGCCGGGCGGCCCGAAGGCGGCCCCACCAGAAGGGTGATTCAGACCCAGTCGATAACGGAGACCAGCTGTCCGGTGTACCGCAATTTTGCGGATGTCCGGCGCTCTCCCTCGCCAAGGTATCGGGAAAAAGCTTACCAGTGCCCGGCCCGTTTACTGAAAACGGTCCCCACCGGCTCCCTCAGCTCGCAAGTCCGATCCGGCTCCCTGCCCTCGCGAGCTCGGGCCGGGGCCCTCGCCGGAGCGGCTCCACGCTCAGGGAACCCGGCCGGCGTGGGCCCAGGCTTGCCGGCATGGGCCAAGGCGCGCAGCGCCGTTAGGCGTTGCCGTCGAAGAGGCTGGTGACCGATCCGTCGTCGAACACTTCACGGATGGCGCGGGCAATGAGCGGCGCGATGGACAGCACGGTGAGTTCCGGGAACTGCTTCTCCGCGGGGATGGGCAGCGTGTTGGTGACCACCACTTCGCGGGCGCCGGACTCGGAGAGGCGCCGGGCAGCGGGATCGGAGAAGATCGCGTGCGTGGCGGCGATGATGACATCCTTGGCGCCGGCGTTCTTGAGCACCTGCACGGCGCCGGAGATGGTTCCGCCGGTGTCGATCATGTCGTCGATGAGCACGCAGGTGCGGCCCTCGATCTGGCCTACCACGGTCTTGGAGACGGCCTGGTTGGGGACGGTGAGGTCGCGGCTCTTGTGGACGAATGCCAGCGGCGCGCCGCCGAGGCGTTCGGCCCACTGTTCGGCAACGCGGACACGGCCGGTATCCGGCGAGACCACCGTGATGTTGTCGGCGGCGACCCGGGTCCGGATGTAGTCGGCGAGCAGCGGGATGGCCATGAGGTGGTCCACGGGGCCGTCGAAGAAGCCCTGGATCTGCGCGGTGTGCAGGTCCACGCTCATGATGCGGTTGGCGCCTGCGGTCCGGTACATGTCGGCGACGAGGCGGGCGGAGATGGGCTCGCGGCCGCGGCCCTTCTTGTCCTGGCGCGAGTACGGGTAGAACGGCGAAACCACCGTGATCCGCTTGGCGGAGGCACGCTTCAGCGAATCAATCATGATCAGCTGTTCCATGAGCCAGTTGTTCAGCGGTGCCGGGTGCGCCTGGATGACGAAGGCATCGGTTCCGCGGACGCTCTCCCCGGCGCGCACGTAGATCTCGCCGTTGGCGAAGTCGTAGGCGTCCAGAGGCAGCAGTTCCGTGCCCAGCTCCTTGGCGATCTCCCGGGCAAGCTCGGGGTGTGAACGCCCTGCGGCGAGCACCAGTTTCTTCTCGCCGTGAGCCGTAATTTCGGTCATGGTTGCTAGCCCTCTTCTGTAGATGCGGGGGAATTTGAGGAGTCAGTGTGGCCTTCGCGGGCCGCTGCGGCTTCTGCCAGTTCCGCGGACAGCGTGCCGGGACGGTTGGCAATGACCCAGCCCTCGGCGTTGCGCTGTGCTGCCATGGACAGCGCCAGGGCACCGGCCGGTACGTCCTTGCGGATCACGGCACCGGCGCCGCTGTAGGCACCGTCCCCCACCGTGACCGGAGCGACGAATACTGTGTTTGAGCCGGTGCGCACGCCCGAGCCGATCACCGTGCGGTGCTTCTTCTCGCCGTCGTAGTTCGCGGTGATGTTGCCGCACCCGATGTTGGTGTTCTCGCCGATCTCCGCGTCCCCGGCATAGCCCAGGTGGGACAGCTTGGAGCCGCGGCCGATCGTGACGTTCTTGGTTTCGTAGAACGCGCCGATCTTGCCGGTCTCGCCCAGCACCGTTCCCGGGCGCAGGTAGGTGAAGGGGCCAACGCTGGCCCCCGCGCCGATTTCCGCACCGGAACCGTGGGTCCGGGTCACCTTGGCGCCCTCCCCGATGCTGACATCGGTCAGCGTGGAGTCTGGACCGACGACGGCGTCCCGCGCCACCGTGGTGGCGCCGTGCAGCTGGGTGTTAGGCAGGATCCGGACGTCCTCCGCCAGGGTTACCGTGGAGTCGATCCAGGTGGTGGCGGGGTCGACGACGGTGACTCCGGCGCGCATCCACGCTTCCACGATCCGGCGGTTGTGCTCGGCGCCCAGGGCGGCGAGCTGCACGCGGTCGTTGGCCCCTTCCACCTGCCAGCGGTCGGCGGTGACGACGGCGGCCACGCGGCCGCCTGCCTCGCGGGCCAGCCCGAGGACGTCGGTCAGGTATTTTTCGCCCTGCGAGTTGTCGGTGGTGACATGGCCGAGGGCATCCCGGAGGACAGCCGCATCGAAGGCGTAGATGCCGGAGTTGATTTCGCGGATGGTCCGTTCGGCGTCGGTGGCGTCCTTGTGCTCGCGGATACCTGTCACCGTGCCGTCCTCGCCGCGCAGAATCCGGCCGTAGCCGGTGGCGTCGTCAAGGATGGCGGTGAGGACCGTGACCGCGTTGCCCTCGCGCTCGTGGGTGGAGACCAGTTCGGAGAGCATTTCACCCGTGAGCAGCGGGACGTCGCCGTAGGTCACCACGACGGTTCCGGCGACCGGTTCCTTGGCGTCCAGTGCTTCGAGGGCCACTTCGACGGCGCGTCCGGTGCCGGGAACTTCGTCCTGGTCCACGATCAGCGCGTCCGGATCGAGTTCGGTGAGGTGGGCGGCGACGCGGTCCCGCTCGTGGCGGACCACGAGGGCCAGGCGCTCAGGGTTGATGCTGCGGGCGGCGAGCAGGGCGTGGCCCACCATGGAACGGCCGCCGATTTCGTGGAGGATCTTGGGGGTACGGGATTTCATCCGGGTACCGGCACCTGCAGCTAGGACGATAACGGCGGCTGGGCCGGATTTCTCGGGGCTCACGTACGGGCTCTCCTTGCTCGGTTGCGCTGTACTGCATCCGCGGCTGCGTGCGCGGCGGTGTCCTGGCCTGTGTCCGGAACCGGCAGCAGGATTCATCCTACTGGACGTCTCTGATGCAGCTGTTCCGCCCATAGGATTCGAACCTATACTCCACGGCTCCAAAGGCCGGGGTGCTGCCGTTACACCAGAGCGGACCGTGCCCGGGGCTTCGCCTGGACACGAGAACCAATTCTGCCACGAACGTCGACGCTCGTGCGACCTCGGCGTCCAGGGCACTCCGGCGCCGGCTGGGACAGCACGCCGGGAACTGCCGCCACCCCTGCCCGCCGCTTGACATAAGGCATGATGGGACGGTGAGCAACAGCACAGGGACAACTGACGGTCCGGGGAACCTGCCGGCAAGACCCGACGCAGCGGCGGGGCGGATCCCCCGCTCCCGGATGACCGGACCCCAGCGGCGCTCCCAGCTCATCGAGGTAGGCCGGGCCCTGTTTGCTATGCGGGGATTGGACGGCACCACCATCGAGGAGATCGCCGCCTCAGCCGGCGTCTCTAAGCCCGTGATCTACGAGCACTTCGGCTCGAAGGAAGGCCTGTACACGCAGGTCGTCGAGTTCGAGTTCCGCATCCTGCTCGCCTCCATCAACGACGCCCTGGCCGACGAAGCCAAGCCGCGCGTCCTCGTGGAGCGCGCCGCCCTGGCCCTGCTCACCTACATCGAGGACCGCACTGACGGCTTCCGCATCCTCATGCGGGACGCTCCCCCATCCCAGCCCGAGGGCGCCTTTTCCACCCTGCTGTCGCACGTGACAGCCCGGGTGGAACACATCCTGTCCGACGAATTCGCCCGCCGCGGTTTCAGCGCTGCGGACGGTGCCATGTACGCGCAGATGCTCGTCGGCATGGTGGCGATGACGGGCCAATGGTGGCAGGACGCCCGCGAACCCGACAAGCGCGCCGTCGCCGCCCACCTGGTCAACCTCGCCTGGAACGGCCTGACCGGCCTCAAGAAAGACCCCGAACTCCGCAGCGAGCCCTAGCTTCTATCCCCTCCGCTCGCCTTCCAAGGTGAGCGCAGGCACCCAAGCCGGGGACAGCATGAACCCTGCCTCGGACGTCGGGAAGGCTTATTCGCCGAGGACTTCTGAGGCCTCCAGCCATTCGAGCTCGAGGGCGTCCTTTTCTTCGGAGAGGTCCTTCAGCTGCTTGTTGAGCTCGCCGAGGCGTTCGAAGTCGCCGTCGTTGGTGCTGGCGGCCATTTGGACGTGGATCTTCTCTTCCTGCTGGGCGAGCTTGTTGAGCTGGCGCTCCACGCGGTTGAGGGACTTGCGGGCCTCGCGCTTTTCGGCTTCGGTGGGCCCGGCGGGGGCTGCTTCGGCCTGCCCTGCCTGGCCGGAGCCCGTGACGGGGTTCCCGCCGCCTGTGACGGTGGAGCCGGCGAGGGCAGCCTCGCGGAGTTCGAGGTACTGGTCGACGCCGCCGGGCAGGCCGCGGATCTTGCCGTCGCCCAGGAGGGCCATCTGGTGGTCGGTAACGCGTTCGAGGAGATAGCGGTCGTGGCTGACCACCACGAGGGTGCCGGGCCAGCCGTCCAGGACGTCTTCAACGGCGGCGAGGGTGTCGGTGTCGAGGTCGTTGGTGGGCTCGTCGAGCATCAGCACGTTGGGCTCGCCCACCAGCAGCCGCAGGAGCTGCAGGCGGCGCCGCTCGCCGCCGGACAGGTCCCGGACCGGGGTCCACTGCTTCTGGTTGGTGAAGCCGAGCTGCTCCACGAGCTGGCCGGCCGTGAACTCCCGGCCGCCCACATTGAACGACCGCTTTTCGCGTTCGATGACCTCGATGACGCGCAGGTCGGCGACGTCGTCGAGCTCCTTGACCTCCTGGGTGAGCACGGCGGTGACCACCGTCTTGCCCTTCTTGACCTTTCCGGCCGACGGCTGGATTTCACCGTTGAGCAGCTTGAGCAGGGTGGTCTTTCCCGCCCCGTTCACGCCCACGATCCCCAACCGCTCCCCCGGCGCGAGCCGCAGCGTGATGTTGCTGAACAGCTTCCGGCCGGCGTCTGCTTCCGGGTCGCCGCCCTCGAAGTCGAGCGACACGTTCTCCAGGTCGAGCACGTCCTTGCCCAGCCGCGCGGTGGCCATCTTGTTCAGGGCCGTGGAGTCGCGCGGTTCCGGCACGTCGGCGATCAGGGCGTTCGCTGCCTCAATCCGGAACTTGGGCTTGGAGGTCCGGGCGGGTGCTCCGCGGCGCAGCCAGGCGAGTTCCTTCTTCACCAGCTGCTGGCGCTTGCTTTCGACGACGGCCGCCATGCGGTCGCGCTCGACGCGGGCCAGCACGTAGGCGGCATAGCCGCCGTCGAACGGGTCAACGATCCCGTCGTGGACCTCCCAGGTCTTGTTGCACACTTCATCGAGGAACCACCGGTCGTGGGTGACCACGAGAAAAGCGCCCTGGTTGGGCCGCCACCGGGTCTTCAGGTGCCGGGACAGCCAGGCCACGCCCTCGACGTCGAGGTGGTTGGTGGGCTCGTCGAGCATGATGACGTCGTGGTCTTCAATCAGGAGCTTGGCCAGCGCGACGCGCCGCTTCTGGCCGCCGGACAGGGCGTGCACATTGGCGTGCCAGTCGACGTCGGACACCAGGCCGCCCATGATCTCGCGGATCTGCGGGTTGGCTGCCCACTCGTGGTCCGCCTTATCGCCCACGATCGCGGTGCCCACCGTCAGGTCGGCGTCGAGGACGTCGCTCTGGTCCAGGTAGCCGATGTTGACGTCCCCGCGCTTGGTGACCCGGCCGGAGTCCGGCGTGGAGCGCAGCGCCAGCAGCCGCATCAGCGTGGACTTGCCGTCGCCGTTCCTGCCCACCATGCCGATCCGGTCGCCCTCTTCGAGCCCAAGGGTGATGCCGTCCAGAACGGTGCGGGTTGCGTACGAGACTTTCAGGTTCTCGCCGCCGAGCAGGTGTGCCACGGGGAACTGCTTTCTTCTGGGTTGGAAGGTATTAAAGGAGCGTATCGGAGATGATGCGGGCTCCCGGCACCGGGCCGTGGACGGCCAGTGCGTTGAGGCCCTTGTGCTGCAACTCCCCGGCGAGGTTCTCCGCCGCTTCGGGATTGTGCGCCAGCAGGGCCACGGTGGGTCCGGAGCCGGAAACGATCCCGGCGATGGCCCCGCAGGATTCGCCCAGGCCAAGGGTGTCCCGGAGCCCGGGGGCGAGTTCGATCGATGCCCTCTGGAGGTCGTTGACCAGCACCCGGCTCAAGGCGTCGGGATCGCCGCTGCGCAGGGCCTGCAGGATCTTCGGATCGACCGCCGTGGGCTCCTCGGCCTCCAGGCCTTCTGCGTCCCGGAGCCGGTCCAGGGTCCGGAAGACCTCCGGGGTAGACAGCCCGAACTCGGCCGTCACCAGCACCCAGTCCATCTGCGCCTTTGCCAGCGCAGGCGACAAGTCATCACCGACGCCCAGCCCCACGGCCGTGCCGCCCAGCAGGGCGAAGGGAACATCCGCCCCCAGCTCGGCGGCCAGGTGGGCGAGCTCGTCCTTGGACAGGCCGCTGTTCCAGAGCGCATCGCAGGCCAGGAGCGTAGCGGCGGCGTCCGCGGAGCCGCCGCCCATCCCGCCCGCCACAGGCACCCGCTTGGTGATTTCAAGGTGCACGCCGGTGGAGTGTTCCGACACGTCGGCCATCAGGGCCGCTGCCTTGTACGCGAGGTTCCGTCCGTCGAGCGGGATGTCCACGCCGTCGAGGTCCAGCGTGCTGTCGGGACTGATGCTGACGGTGATGCCCCCGGAGGCCGTGGTGGTGGCCGCGACTTCCTCATAGAGGGATACGGCCAGGTAAACACTGGCCACGGAGTGGTAGCCGTCGGGCCGCAGCGGCCCGACGTCCAGCGAGACGTTGACTTTGCCCGGGGCCTTGACCCGGACGGTCCTTGCTGCCGAGCGCCCTCTCAGGCCGTGGACCGCCATCATGCGTCCGCGGCCCGGCGGGCTTCGGCGATCCTCGCGAAGGCGGCGATGTCGATCACTTCGCCCCGCGCGGTGGGGTCGACGCCGGCCGCCACCAGGCACCGTTCAGCCTCGGCGGCGCTGCCGGCCCACCCGGCCAGTGCTGCCCGGAGCGTTTTGCGGCGCTGGGCGAATGCCGCATCAATCACGGCGAAGACTTCCTCGCGGCTGGCGGTGGTGGCCGGGGGCTCACGCCGGGTAAAGGCCACAAGCCCCGACTGGATCTTTGGCGCCGGCCAGAACACGTTCATGCCGATGATGCCGGCTTTGCGCATGCTGCTGTACCAGGCCGCCTTAACCGAGGGCACGCCGTAGATCTTGGATCCGGGTTCGGCGGCGAGCCGGTCGGCGACTTCGTCCTGGACCATGACCAGGCCGTGCCGGATCGACGGGAAATGCTGCAGCAGGTGGAGCACCACGGGCACCGCGACGTTGTACGGCAGGTTGGCGACGAGGGCCGAGGGCTGGGCCGGGAGCTCCGTCACCTTCATGGCGTCGGCGAGGACCAGGTGGAAGTCGCCGGCGGAGTCGGGCCGCCATTCACGCACGGTTTCGGGCAGCTTTGCGGCCAGGACAGGATCAATTTCGACGGCGACCACCGCCTTGGCTGCGTCGAGGAGCCCCAGCGTCAGCGACCCGAGCCCGGGTCCGACTTCCAGGACGGTCTCGTCCGGCCCGATGCCGGCCGCGGCCACGATCCGGCGGATGGTGTTGCCGTCGATGACGAAATTCTGGCCAAGCGTCTTGGTGGGGCGGACGCCGATCTCCCCGGCCAGCCTGCGGATATCGGAGGCACCGAACAGTGGAGCGGGCGCAGTGCCGGAGGCGGAGGGGGTCGGGTCAGTCACCTAGGTATCCTATCCCGGCGCTCAGTAGTGGATGGGGCCCCGTGGCGGACGGGGTCCGTGTTGGGCGGGGCCGGTCAATGCCAGGCGGGGACGGCGAAGGCCGGGCCCGGAGGTACCGGGCCCGGCCTTCGCGGCCGCCGCGGCTGTGGTCAGCTGCCGCGGTGGCAGGAATCTTTTGTGGCTGTGTTGCCGGCTAGCTGCTGGCGGCCCAGCCGCAGCCCCACGGCTGCAGGCCGCGGTCGGCGTAGACGCGGTTGGCGATGTCGATCTGCTGCGCCTTGGTCGCCTGGCTGGCGTTCGGGGCGTAGGCGCCGCCGCCGGCGCCGATCCAGGTCTGGATATCGAACTGCAGGCCGCCGTAGTAGCCGTTGCCGCTGTTGATGGACCAGTTGCCGCCCGATTCGCACTGGGCGATCTTGTCCCACATGGCCACGTTCATCATGGCCGGGGCTGCCGCGCCGGTGTTGCCGCTTTCAGTCTCGGCGGCTGCGGGCTTGGGCGCTTCCTTGGTGCCGATGGTGATCTTCTCGGTCACCGGCTCGCGGGTGGTGGTCTTGGAGACTAGCGTCCGGGAGGCCTCCCGGCCGTCGACCAGGACCAGCTTGTAGGTCAGGGTCGTGGCGCCGGGAACGCCTTCCTGGGTGACCTTCTCCTCACCCTTGGGGAGCGTGGCACTCTCCGTGGTGAGCGTCTGGAACTCCACTTCCTGGGTGACGGTGGCGGTCTTGCCGGTGTCAACACGGGACACCTTGATCACCATGTTGTTCACCACCGGCGCGTGCGCAGGCTGGGAGGACCGGTCCGCTGCGGCGAGCCGGATGCCGGCATCCTTGAGGACCTCGCCCACGTTGGCGGCAGTGGTGGTGGTCTTCCTGGCCTTGCCGTCGGCGATGATGCTGACCGTCTTCGGCGTCGAGATCGCCACGAACGAACCGTCCACGGCCAACTGCGCGTCCTTCGGGACGGAGAGCTCAGAGGAACTGGCAACGCCGAGCTGGGTCACTAGCCCGGCAACGTCCTGGGCGGTGGTGCTGACGGTCTTCTCTGCACCGTCCAGGCTGACCTTCACGGCCTTCGCCAGGTTCACGTTGATGACGGAGCCGTTCTCAATCCTGGCGTCCAGCGCGGGAGAGACACGGTCAGCCGGCTGGAGCTCGACATTCGCGCTCTTCACCACCTCCTCGACCGTGCCGCCGAAGGTCTGGACGGAGCTGACTTTCCCGTCGACGTTCAGGGTGACTGTCTTGTTGTTGCCCACAAAGGCAACGAGGCCCAGCACGAGGGCAGCGAGCACCACGATCTGCGTGCCGACCTTGATGAAACTGAACTTGCCGTCTGACGTGAAGAAGTTGACCACGATTGCCCGTAACTTTTGAGCCATCCGGGCACGGGGAAAAACGCACACGGGTACCCGCAGCGGTCACCTAAAAGGTGGCTCCGGACAGGCCGGAGCAGGCCGCAGCATGTGCGTCGCCACACTCACATGGCAGGGCATCCGAAGGCGCCCTGCCTGTCACGAAAAGTGAGTTACATCATCCGGAGGCCTTCCCCGACCCCGGCTAATTGTTCTTCACTGTAACCGGAGCGTTATAAACGTTCCAAAAATATTGCGTACTAGGTATGTATTTTCCGAATCACAAGCGCCGGCCGGCTAGTCCCAGGATCCGTACGCCCGCACGGTATTTGCGCTCACCCGGGCACACAGCTCGGCGAGGTCTGTTTCTGTCAATTCCGCCATCGCCCGCACGGTGTACGGCACCATGTAACTGGCGTTGGGGCGGCCGCGGTGCGGGTGCGGGGTGAGGAACGGCGAATCCGTTTCAACGAGCACCAGCTCGGGATCGGCCACGGCGAGCGCCTCCCTGAGGTTGCTGGCGTTCTTGAACGTGAGCGTCCCCGCGAAGGACATGTACCAGCCCTCGCTGTTGCAGATCCGGGCAAGCTCCGCGTCCCCGGAAAAACAGTGGAAAACCACCCGCTCGGGGGTGGCCTCCTCGCGCAGGACCTGGACGACGTCGTCGTGGGCGTCCCGGTCGTGGATCTGCAGGGTCCGGTCCAGCCGCTTGGCGATGTCGATGTGGCGGCGGAAGGAGTAGCGCTGATGGGCCAGCCCCTCGCCTTCCGTGCGGAAGAAATCCAGGCCCGTTTCCCCGATGGCACGTACACGGGGATGGCCGGCCAGCTCCTCAATTTCCGCCAGGGCGTCCTCAAGCTCACCGCGGACGGCATAGTCCGGCGCGTCGTTCGGGTGCAGCGCCACCGCCCCCAAAAGGCGCGGATCCAGGTCGACGGCGCGGACAGTAAACCTGGAGGATTCGAGGTCACAGCCCACCTGCACGGCACCGCAGACACCCACGGCTTCGGCGGCGTCGAGGGCAGCCGCAATGTCCACCCGGACATCATCGGTTGGAAAGTCGAGGTGGGTGTGGTTGTCCATCACGGGAACGGGCAACGGTTCGGGAGCCGGCGGGAAACCGCGCTTGCCGGAACCGTCGCTGCCGGGCGCCCGGTAGGGCCGTGGAGTCAGGGAATGCCGCATTCCTCCAGCCTAGCCGCCCCCGGCTGTGCTTAAACACGGAAGCGCGAACGTACAGTTGTGGCCCAAAATCCGGGTGAAAATGGGGCCACAACTGTACGTTCGCGCTGTGCCTTCCGCGCCACCCGCTGACGCCTTCCACCCTGCCTACTCACGCTTGGCATTCCCCGCGAATTATCGGGGAACTCTCTGTTAGCCGCGGCAGTTGTGTTAGTACGCTGGTACGGACGGATGTTAGCGCCCAACGAGGGCAACGGCACGCCTCCGCCGCTGCGTTCCGCTTCACTCCGGGCTGAAAGGTTGCCGATGGAACCCCACCGACGTATCAGGATGGACGAAGCACTCCCGGGCGGACAGGGCTTCACCGGCAGTGCTGCGCGCAACGTCAACCCCCTCAACGGACACAAGGCTGTTCCGCTGGAGGCCCCGGCTTTCCGGGCTGCGAGCGAACGGATCCTCTCGGCCATCAACACTGTCATCGACGGCAAGGCCGAGGCCGCCAAGCTGGCATTGACGGTTCTCCTCGCCCAGGGCCACCTGCTCCTGGAGGATGTTCCCGGGGTGGGCAAGACGATGCTGGCCAAGACGCTTGCGCGCACCATCGACTGTTCCGTCAGCCGGATCCAGTTCACACCGGACCTCCTCCCCTCCGACGTCACAGGCGTCTCCATCTACAACCAGTCCTCGCGCCAGTTCGAATTCCGCCCGGGAGCCGTCTTCGCGAACATCGTGATCGGCGATGAGATCAACCGCGCATCCGCCAAGACCCAGTCAGCCCTGCTCGAATGCATGGAGGAGCACCAGGTCACGGTGGACGGACACTCATACAGGCTCAGCGAGCCGTTTATGGTGGTGGCCACCCAGAACCCCATCGAAATGGAGGGGACATATCCGCTCCCTGAGGCCCAGCGCGACCGCTTCATGGCGCGGATCTCCATGGGGTACCCGGACAAGGACTCCGAGATCGAAATGCTCGAGACCCACCAGGCCACGTCCCCCTTGGCCCGGGTCACGGCGGTGGTCACCGCAGCGGATGTCGCCGCGATGATCGCCACCGTGCAGCAGGTGTTCGTCTCCGAAGCTGTGAAAGAATACACCGTGGCGGTCGGCCGTGCCACGCGTGACAGCGCCATGCTGCGCCTGGGGGCGAGCCCGCGCTCCCTGCTGCAGCTGCTCCGGGCGGCGAAGGCGACCGCGGCGCTGGATGGCCGTGACTTCGTGCTGCCGGACGACGTCGTCGCCGTCGCCGAGGCGGTGCTGGCGCACCGTATCATCCTGGACCGCAAGGCCGCCAGCACGGGCGAGACCGCGCAGGGCGTTATCCGCGGCATACTGTCCCGGATTCCCGTCAGCCAGGAAATGACGGAGACGGCAAGCACGAGGCGGACCACGCCTGAGCTCAGGCACAGCCGCTAGTCAGGACCATCACCGTGGCACTGCTGGACAGCCTTCCCCGACACCTCTTCAGCTCCCGGGGCTGGGGACTCCTGGCAGCCGGCGCAGTCTCCTTGCTGTGCGCCCAGATCATGGGGCGCCGCGATCTTCTGGCCCTTGGCGTCCTGCTGGTGGTGCTGCCGCTCGTTTCACTGGCCGGCATCCGGGTGGTGAAGCCGCGCTTCCGGGTGTACCGGGAGTTCAGCCCCTCGACGGTTGAGACAGACTCCTTCACCACGGTGCGGCTCGCCATCGCCAGGACCGGCCTGGGCACAGGCCGCGTCATCATGGAGGAGCGTCTGCCGCCACGGTTCGGCGACTCCCCTGCTTTCCGATTCCCGGCCAGGTCCGCCTCCGGCGGCACCAGCCGCTATGAGTACCACCTCCGGTCGGGAAAGCGCGGACAGTTCACCATCGGCCCGGTGACGGCGGAGTTCACCGATCCGTTTGGGCTGTCGCTGCACAGGCATTCGATCGACGACGGCGACACGCTCACCGTGACGCCCGCCGCCGTCGAACTTCCGTCCACCGGCCTTGCCGGCGCACGCGGCAACGACGGCATCACAGCCACCCGCACCAGGGCCAACCCCAGCGACGACGACGTCATGACCCGCGAATACCGGCACGGTGATCCGATGCGGCGGGTGCACTGGCCGGCCACCGCCCGCCACGGCGACCTGATGGTCCGGCAGGAGGAATCCGTCACCACGCCCGAGGCCACGGTCATCCTCGATCACCGGTACGTGGCGCATTCCTCGGGTTACGGCGCGGTGTTCGGCAGTCCGGGCGACGACGGAAGCGACCTCGTCACCAGTGACACCTTTGAGTGGGCGGTCACGGCCGCCATGTCGGTGAGCGCCCACCTCGCCGAGCTCAATTATTCGCTGCGGTTCCTGGACGCCGCGGGCGAGCCTGCCTTCCGCCGCTCATCCTCGGCCCCCGAGCCTGACAACGACGAGTACAGCGGAGCAGCCGGCCTCCAGTCCATCGCCGAAAGCCTCGCCGCGATCCAACTGACGGGCCCGCATCACGGGCGCAGGGAACACGATGCCGCCCGCCGGGATCATGCGGCGGGCGCCGATCCGGCACAGTCCGTGTTTGACGACCAGCTCATGGACAAGCTCGCGGCGCACCGGATGCGCGGGCCGGTGCTGGCACTCCTGGGGAAGATGCCGCTCGCGGAGGCCCGGGCGCTCGCCCCCGCGGCCGGCTACGCTGCCAACGCGTTCGCCGTGGTGATCACGGACAAACCGGCGGAGTGCCATGACGTGCTCGAAGCTCTGCGCCGGGGCGGCTGGCGCGCTGTTGCCGTTGGGGCCTCCACGTCGCTGCCGGCAGCCTGGACGTATTTCGATGAGGGCGACGCCGCCATGTGGACGGCAGCGGCGGACGTCCGCCGCGGAGCGGAGGTAGGGCGATGACACTGACGTCGCAACGGCCGGCGGGGGCCCGGCCGCAGCCCGCTCCCGCCTCCCCCGGCAACGGGAGGTTCGGGGCCGGTGCATTTCCGTGGGTCATGTCCGGAGCAGTGGCCGTGTCCGTCCTGGGCGCGTCGCTGTCCCTTAACGGGGTCCTGCGGGGCTGGGCGTGGTTCCTGCCCGTCGTGACCGTGGTGGTGGTGGTCTCGCTGACCATGGCCCTGCTGCGCACATTCCGCACCCCGCCGTTGCTGGTGGCCGCGGGAGGTCTTGTCTCCCTGGCCTTCATCCTGACGTTCACCTTCTTCCGGCGCGACAGCATTGCCGGCTTCCTCCCGACACAGGCCACCCTCGACGCGCTGGGCAGGCACCTGCGCCGGGCCAGCGAAACGGTGCTGGCTGAGAGCTCGCCGGTAGCACCCAACGCCGGCATCGTCCTGGTGACGTGCGCGGCCCTGGGACTCGTCGTCATCCTCGTGGATGCGCTGGCCCTCCCCCTGGGCATGCCTGCCACGAGCGGACTTGGCCTGCTGGCGGTGCTGGTGGTGCCGGCCATGATTAAGCCGCAGAGTGTTGGGTGGCTGGGATTCGTGGTGACGGCAGCCGGCTACCTGGCCATCCTCGCGGCCAGCCAATGGTTCGCGCCTGATGCCCGCACCCAGGCGGACACGGCCCGCAACCCGGGCCAGATCAGGCGGGCCGCCCTCACGGGAGCCGTGGCGCTGGTGGTCACCCTGCTGCTGCAGGTTGTGGTTCCGGGCTTCGACCAGGGCACGTTCCCCCAGGGCTCACGGCTCAACCCCTGGGGTTCAGCCACCGGCCTGAACCCCATGATTAGCCTCGGCAACAGCCTGCGCACCCCGACGGGCGAGGGCAGGATCACCTACGCCACCAACGCCACCACGCCCCTCTACCTGCGCTCGGTTACGGTGGACCGCTTCGACGGCGAGTCCTGGTCCCCGGACGACCGGAACAACAGTCGCCGGGCAGGCACCGGACGGATGGACGTGGGCCATGAGGTCCTGGCACCCGAACAGACCCGGCAGGTGACAGTGGTCAACACCGGGGACTTCACCAGCCCTTACCTTCCCGTCCCGTACGCCCCTGAATCCGTCAACGGGCTGACCGGGCGGTGGAGCTGGGATCCTGCCACCCTGAGCATCAGGGGAACCGACACCAACTCGCGGGAACAGCAGTATCTGGTGCAATCGGCGGTGCCAAAGCTGACCACCGAGCTGCTGGACGCTTCCTCCGCTCCCGTCCGGGGCGTACCGGAGGAGTTCATCCGGCCGCCGTCGAACGTTCCGGACATCGTCCGGACCACCGCGGAGTCCGTCACCGCAAACGGCCGGACCGCCTATGCCAAGGCGATGGCGATCCAGCGGTTCCTTCGCGGCCCCGAGTTCACCTACTCCCTGGAGTCCCCCGTACAGGGCGGATATGACGGCAACGGGTTGTCAGTGCTCTCGGACTTCCTGGCCCAGAAGAGCGGCTACTGCATCCATTTCGCCTCCGCCATGGCGGTCATGGCCCGGCTCGAAGGCATTCCGAGCAGGATAGCTGTGGGCTACGCTCCGGGCAGGCTGACCGGGGCCACGGTGTCCGTGGCCGGCCAGGGAGCACTCCCGGAGTTCGAAGTCGACGCCCGTGACGCTCATGCCTGGCCGGAGCTGTACTTCCAGGGCCTCGGCTGGGTTCCGTTTGAGCCCACACCCTCACGCGGTGTAGTGCCGCCCTACGCACAGGACTCCGCGGCCTCCGGCGGGGCCAGCACCAACGAACAGAACAACGATGGCCTGGTGCCGAGCAGCGGTGCCACGGCACCGTCAGCGCCGGCGCCGGCACCGCTCCCCGCTCCGGGGACCGGCACGGCCGACGGCGGGAACCAGCTGGCGCCCGTGCTTTACACCGCCGCCGGGGTACTGCTGCTGCTCCTGCTGGCCGCCTCACCCCGCCTGGTACGCGGAAGCCGCCGTGCACGGCGCCTCAGGGGGACGGGTGCCGACGGGAACCGGCTGGCGGAACCCCCGCTCGTCTGGTCCGAGCTCCAGGATCTGGCCACGGACTACGGCGTGCGCCCGGAACCGAGCGAGACCCCACGGACGTTCGCGGCCCGGTTGCGCGCTTCGCTCGCCGCGCGTCCGCAGGCCGAGGGAGGGCCGGGCGGCAGGCACGGTGCCAAGCCGGTTGATGCCGCAGCTGCCGGCGCCGAAACGGTGGCCGCCGAAGCGGTTGATGCCGGTACCGCCCATGCCGTGACGGTCCTGACGGATGCCTACGAAAGACACCAGTACGGCCGGCCCTCTGGCCCGGATTCCGCGGGCGGCCTTCCGGCGCACGCAGCCATCGGGAACATCAGCCGGGTGCGGCAGGCGCTCCGCCGCAATGCCGGCACCGCGGGCCGGCTCCGTGCCGACTGGCTGCCGCCGTCGGTCCTTGCCCGCTGGAGCTCCGTGGCCGGGTGGCCCTTCCGGGTGCTCGGCTGGGCAGCGCTCCGGACGCGGCGCGCCGTCTCGGCGCTGTGGCGCAGGACCCGCACCGGACTCCGGCGCCTGCGGGAGGGCTAACCCCAACGGGAGGATTGACGTACGGCCCTCCCGGCAATTGGCATTTCCCATGTTTGACATGTGACCGGCGCCACCTTATCTTTGAGGAACGGGAAAGCGCATTCCACAGGAACCTGCCCGGCATCCAGTCGGTGGAAATCCCAACAATGTCCGCGGACTGCAGCAGCGGCGGCGGCGCGGGGCGCGACCTTCCCGCCGGATCCGATACCCGAGGACGGGGCGCATCCGGCGGGACAGACGATTTGTCCAAAGGAGGACGACATGAAGAGCGACACACACAAGCTGCGGACCTCTGCTGAATCGATTCAGACCGGCACGCGCCGGTCGAGCAGCAGGAAGGCTGCCGCCAGTGGCTGGGTGGGCAGCGCCCTGGAGTACTATGACTGGTTCATCTACGCCCAGGCCGCGGCCCTGGTCTTCCCCACCGTCTTCTTTCCGTCAGGAAACCCGACCGTCGCGCTGATCGCGTCGCTCGGCACGTATGCGGTGGGCTACGTCGCACGTCCCATCGGGGCCTTCGTCCTCGGCCAATGGGGCGACAAACACGGCCGCAAGAACGTCCTGGTCCTGGCCATGCTGCTGATGGGCGTCTCCACGTTTGCGGTGGCCCTGCTTCCCACCTACGACCAGGTGGGCATCCTGGCCCCGGTCCTGCTGCTGGTCCTTCGGCTCGTCCAGGGCTTCGCCGTTGCCGGGGAGCTGAGCGGGGCCAGCGCCATGATTGTGGAGCACGCCCCCTTCGGCCGCCGCGGCTTCTACGCCAGCTTCGCCCTGCAGGGCACCCAGGCCGGGCAGATCCTCGCCGCAGCCGTTTTCCTCCCGCTCTCGGCGGTGCTGTCCGCTGAGGACTTCCACGCCTGGGGCTGGCGGGTCCCGTTCCTCCTCAGCGCCCTGGTGGTGTTCGCCGGCTACATCATCCGGCGCCGCGTTGAAGAGACACCCGTCTTTGTGGAGGAGAAAGCGCACCGCGACGTTCCCAAGATGCCGGTGGTCCAGGTGCTGCGCGAAAGCGGACTGAACGTGCTGCGGGCGGTCTGCATGACGCTGGTCAACGTTGTGGGCGTCACCGTGGCGGTCTTCGGCGCAGCCTACGCCACGCAGCCAGGGTATGGCATCGGCATGAGCACCACCGTCTATCTCTGGATTCCGGTGCTGGCCAACGTCATCGCGCTCGCCCTCATTCCCTGGTTCGGCGACCTTTCGGACCGCTTCGGCCGGCGCCCCCTGATGATCGTCGGTTCGCTCGGCTCCGGCGCGCTCGCCTACGGGTACCTCTACGCGGTCAGCCAGAACAACGTGCCGCTGACCATCGTTCTTGCGATTCTCATGTGGGGCACGCTGTACCAGGTCTGGAACGCCACTTTCGCCAGCTTCTTCCAGGAGCTCTTCCCCTCCCGCACCCGCGTCACGGGTTTCGCCATCTCACAGAACATCGGGCTCCTGATCACGTCCTTCCTGCCGAGCCTCTTCGCGGTGGTCGCTCCCCCGGGTTCGGCCAACGTTCCGCTCACCGTCGGGTCCATCTGCTTGGGCATCACGGTCGTCGGGGCAATCGCGGCCTGGTCCGCCAAGGAAACGCACCGGATTCCGCTCAGCGAGCTGGGGTCACCGGATGCCACCCCGGTGTCCCGTGAGGAATACGCGGCCGTCCGGGCCACGGCCCGCTGAACAACTGCCGTCAAAAGCCCGCCGCCGCCGTCAAAAGCTCAGCGCCGCTGGCCTGGCTCGCGCAAAGCTGGCCGCTCTAACGCAAAGAAACGCACCTGCAGCAGGTTTCCTGCTGCAGGTGCGTTTCTTTATTAGCCCGGGATAAACCTAGCCGGCGTAGGGGTCGGCGATGCCGATGTACTGCGTGTAGAGGTATTCCTCAATGCCTTCCAGGCCGCCTTCGCGGCCCAGGCCGGACTGCTTGACGCCGCCGAACGGTGCTGCGGCGTTGGAGACGACGCCGGCGTTCAGGCCGAGCATGCCGGTCTCGAGCCGCTCGCCCATCCGGATGCCCCGGTTGAGGTCCTTCGTGAAGACGTAGGCCACCAGCCCGTATTCGGTGTTGTTGGCCAGGCGCACGGCCTCGTCCTCGGTGGAGAAGGTGGTGATCGGGGCGACGGGGCCGAAGATCTCCTCGGCCAGGATCCGGGTCCCCTCGGTGACGCCCTTGAGGATGGTGGGCTGGTAGAAGTAGCCGGGCCCCTCGACCGGGGCGCCGCCGAGCACGGCGGTGGCGCCGGAGGAGACGGCGTCGGTGACCAGTTCGTGGACCTTGTCCCGGCTCTTCGCGTCAATGAGGGGGCCGACCTTGGACTCGGGCTCGGTGCCGCGGGCGGTGGTCATTTCCTTCATCTTCGCGGCGAACTTCTCCGCGAACTCGTCCGCGACGGATTCGTGCACGATGAAGCGGTTCGCGGCGGTGCAGGCCTCGCCCATGTTCCGCAGCTTGGCCAGCATGGCACCGGCGACAGCGGCATCGACGTCGGCGTCCTCGAACACCACGAACGGGGCGTTGCCGCCGAGCTCCATCGAGGTGCGCAGCACCGTCTCCGAAGCATCGGACAGCAGGCGGCGGCCCACCTCGGTGGAGCCGGTGAAGGAGAGCTTGCGCAGGCGCTGGTCCTTGATCAGCGGGCCGGTGGTGGCGCCTGCACTGGTGGTGCTGATGACGTTCAGGACACCCGCCGGCAGGCCCGCTTCCTGCATCACGGCGGCAAAGAGGTGGGAGGTCAGGGGCGTCAGGTTGGCGGGCTTGAGCACCATGGTGCAGCCGGCCGCGACGGCAGGGGCGATCTTGCGCGTGGCCATGGCCAGCGGGAAATTCCACGGCGTGATCAGCAGGCACGGGCCCACCGGCTTCTTGGTCACCAGCAGGCGGGACTTGCCGTCCGGGGAGACGGAGTAGCGGCCGAACGCGCGGACGGCTTCCTCCGAGAACCAGCGCAGGAACTCGGCGCCGTAGGTGACTTCGCCGCGGGCTTCTGCGAGCGGCTTGCCCATTTCCAGGGTCATCAGCAGAGCGAAGTCCTCAGCCCGCTCGGTGACCAGTTCAAAGGCCCGGCGCAGGATCTCGCCGCGCTCCCGCGGCGGCACCTTCGCCCAGGACTCCTGGGCAGCGGCGGCGGCATCAAGGGCAGCAGCACCGTCCTCGGCGCCGGCATCGGCGATGCTCAGCAGCACCTTCCCTGTGGCGGGATCCTCGACGTCGAACGTCTTGCCCGACGCCGCGGGACGCCACTCACCGTTGATGAGCAGGCCGGTGGGAACAGACGCGAGCAATTCGCTTTCGCGTTCTGCGGTAGCGGTGGACTGTGTAGTAACAGACACGGTGACTCCCTCGTCAGCAATCGGATTGCCGGTTATGTGCAGCTCCTGCACGCGGCTTGCCGCCGCCTGCCGCCCGCTGCTTGCTTGGCTGGATTAATGCCACGGTACTGCCCGCGTCTCGGCAGTGTCTACGCATCCGCGCACTGCCCGTCCGGCCATACGTTGTGCAGCTGCACAGCCGCTCTCCTCCCCGCCAGCGGCGGGCAAAGAGGCCCCAAAGGAGCTGTAAATCACCGGGCAGCGAGCACGGCGGAGTACAGTTCCCGTTTGCTTACCCGGGTCTCTTCGGCAACGGCGGCCACGGCTTCCTTGAGCCGGACGCCCTTGGCCACCAGTTCGTTGACGGCGGCGACGCCGTCCTCCGGGGATCCGGGCGCCCGCTCCGGCGCGCCCGCCACCACGACGGCGATTTCTCCGCGCACCTCATTGGCCTCTGCCCACTGCAGCATTTCCCGCAGTGAGCCGCGGAGGACTTCCTCGTAGGTCTTGGTCAGTTCCCGGCAGACCGCCGCACGCCGGTCCGGGCCGAAGCGCTCGTGCAGCGCCCGCAGCATGGCCTCGAGCCGGTGCGGTGCCTCGAAAAAGACCATGGTGCGGCGTTCGGCGTCGAGATCCGCAAGCCTGGCAGCCCGTTCGCCGGCCTTCCGCGGCAGGAACCCTTCGAAACAGAACCTGTCGGTGGGCAGGCCGGACAGAGCCAGGGCGGTAAGGACGGCTGACGGGCCGGGGACGGCCGTGACCGTGAGGCCGGCGGCCACGGCGCCTTCGACCAGCCGGAAGCCGGGGTCGGAGACTGCGGGCATGCCGGCGTCGGTGACCATGACAAGTGTTTTTCCGGAGCGGACCTGTTCCAGGAGTTCGGCGGTCTTGGTGGCCTCGTTGTGCTCGTGGTAGCTGATGATGCGCCCGCTCACGGCGACATCCAGGCTCTGCACGAGGCGGTGCAGCCGCCGGGTGTCCTCGGCCGCCACGATGTCCGCCGTCGCCAGCAGCTCCACCAGCCGGGAGGAGGCGTCGCCCACGTTGCCGATGGGTGTTGCCGCCAGGACGATCCGCCCCGGGCCGCCGCCGCGAAGGTCCTGTTCCCTCCGTCCGGCTGTGCCCGCGGCCGGTTCTGAACTGCCGGAAGCGTTTGCGTTGCCGGACGGGTCGGAACTGCTGTCAGGGGCGGTGCTCGGTTCTTGGTCCACGGATCCAGCCTACTGCGGCCCGGCCAGCTCCCGGGCCGTTCCCCCAAACGGTTCCCCAAACCGGTCTGCCAAGCCGCAAACGGTAGCATGGGCTCGTGACGCAGACCTCCGTGCGGCCTGACGGGGCCGAACCAGCAAGCACCCGGCCTTCTGCACCCCCCACGGAAGGCCGCGGTCCGCACGGGAAGCGCTGGATCAGCCGTCCCTCGGAAGCATTCACGGCAGATGCCCTCACCCGGCGCCTGATCGGCGGCATCCGGACCTGGCGGGACTACCCGCCGTCGCTCCGGCTGTGGTTCTGGCTGATTCCTGCCCTGACGGCAGCGGTGGGAGGGATCCTGAGATTCGTCCGGCTGGATGTCCCGCGCAGCCTCGTGTTCGACGAGACGTACTACGTCAAGGACGGCTATTCGCTGCTGGTGAGCGGCTATGAGCGCAGCTGGCCGGACAAGGCCAACGACGCCTTCATTGCCGGCAACCCCAACGTGCTGCTGGACACCCCCGAGTATGTGGTCCACCCGCCCGTCGGCAAATGGATGATTGCTGCAGGCATGTGGCTGTTCGGGGCGGACAACCCCTTCGGCTGGCGGTTCGCCGCCGCGCTGACCGGCACCCTGTCCGTCGCCCTTCTCGCGCTGATCGCCCAGAAACTCTTCGGCTCGCTGGTCCTTGGTGCGGCTGCCGGGCTGCTGCTCGCCGTCGACGGGCATCACCTCGTCCTGTCCCGCACGTCGCTGCTGGACATCTTCCTGATGTTCTGGCTCCTGGCGGCGTTCGGCGCCCTGCTGCTGGACCGCGACGACGGCCGGCGCCGGCTGGCTGCAAGGCTCGGCAGGCAGGCGGCGGCCTCGCCCACCGGCAGGCCATCCACGCTGCAGCTGCTGTCCGGGCCGTGGCTGGGCGTCCGCTGGTGGCGGGTCGTGGCGGGCATCTGCCTGGGCCTGGCCGTCGGCACGAAGTGGTCGGCACTGTTCTTCCTGGCCGGCTTCGGGCTCCTGACGGTGTTCTGGGACCTAAGCGCCCGCCGGATCGCCGGCATCCGCGGCTGGATCAGCGCCGGAATCATCAAGGACGGGCTCCTGGCCTTCGTCAGCATGGTGCCCGTGGCCGCCGTGACCTACGCCGCCAGCTGGACCGGATGGTTCCGCTCCACGGATGCCTACTACCGGCGGTGGGCGGAGACGAACCCCAGCGCGGAATGGGGCTGGCTGCCGGACCCGGTGCGGTCCCTGGCCCACTACCACCTTGAGGCCTACAAGTTCCATCAGGGGCTCAGCTCCGAGCATCCGTACGAGGCGAGTGCCTGGAGCTGGCTGGTGATGGGCAGGCCCACCTCGTTCTTCTACGAGTCCCCCAAGCAGGGCACCCCGGGCTGCGACTTCGCCACCTGCACTTCGGCCATCCTGTCCGTCGGCAACCCGCTGATCTGGTGGAGCGCCGCCATCTCACTCGTGGTCCTGCTGTTCTGGTGGGCCGGCAGGCGCGACTGGCGCGCCGGCGCCGTACTGGCCGCCGTCGCTTCCGGCTACCTGCCGTGGTTCATGTACCCGGAACGCACCATGTTCTTCTTCTACGCGGTGTCCTTCGAGCCTTTCCTGGTCCTGGCTCTCGTGTACTGCCTGGGCCTGGTACTGGGGAAAAGCACCGATCCGCCGTGGCGCCGGCGCTCCGGACTGTACGGCGTTGCCCTGTTCCTGGTGGCCGCCGTGCTGGTTTCGGCCTTCTTCTACCCCGTCTGGACTGCCGAGATGATCACGTACCAGGACTGGCGGCTCAGGATGTGGATGCCTTCCTGGATCTGAGGCACGATTGCAGGTGGAACCCGGACGTGACGATCGACGAAATGGAGACCCGCCTGTGAGGGAAGCAAGCACGGAACTGATGGTTGCGCTGGAGGACAGCAGCAACGTCACCGACCTGCTCCTGGACTGCTACCGGAACAATCCTTCACACGCCGTCTACGCCCGCCGGGACGCCAGCGGCTGGCAGAACATCACAGCCGGGCATTTCCTGGACCAGGTCACCGCGCTGGCCAAAGGACTCATAGCCGGCGGTCTGGCACCCGGGGACACCGTCGCCGTCCTCTCGGCCACCCGTTATGAGTGGACGCTGGTGGATTTTGCCATCTGGTTTGCCGGGGGCGTGACCGTCCCCATCTACGAAACTTCCTCGGCGAGCCAGGTGGAGTGGATCCTGTCCGACTCCGGTGCCGGCCGTGTTTTCGTGGAGGACCGCCAGAAGGCGGGGCTGCTGGAGCAGGTCCTGGCGGCCTCCAGCGTCCTAGCCGGCCGCCTGGTGCCGGTGGTCCGGATGGATTACGACGGCGATGCCCCCAACCTTGCCAGCCTCGCCGCCGCGGGGGCCGGGGTGACGGACGCCGAACTGGAGCGGCACCGCTCGGCCGCCGCGCTTTCGGACGTGGCCTCCCTCGTCTACACCTCCGGCACCACCGGCCGGCCCAAGGGCTGCGAGATCACGCACGGGAACTTTGCCCTCGTGGCCAGGAACATCGTGGCCTTCCTTCCCGAGCTGCTGCAGCAGGAGAACGCCAGGACCCTGATGTTCCTGCCGCTGGCCCACGTGCTGGCCCGGGCGGTTCAGGTGGTCTGCCTCACGGCCGGAGTGACGCTCGGCCACACCTCGGGAAACGCGCAGCTCCTTGATGACCTGCGCACCTTCAAACCCACCTTCCTGCTGGCTGTGCCCCGCATCTTCGAGAAGATCCGCGCCGGGGCGGAACAAAAGGCGAAGGACGCCGGGAAGTCGCGGCTGTTCACTGCAGCCTCCCGGGTGGCGGTCCGGTACTCGGAAGCGCTGGATTCCGTTGCACGGGGCGAGGGCGGCGGCCCTGGCGTCGCCCTGCGGGCACAGCACGCGCTGTTCGACCGCCTCGTCTATCCCCGCTTGCGCCAGGTGTTCGGCGGCAGCATGAAGTACGCCGTTTCCGGGGCAAGCCCGCTGAACGCGCGCGACGCACACTTCTTCAGGGGTGCGGGGATCACCGTGCTCGAGGGCTACGGCCTGACAGAGACCACGGCGCCATGCACAGTGAACACCGCAGGCCTGACCCGGGTGGGCACGGTGGGCATCCCGGCGCCGGGCACAACCATCCGCATTGCCGAGGACGGCGAAGTCCTTGCCAGGGGCATCGGCGTGTTCAAGGGATACCACGCCAATGCGGCGGCTGACGCCGAGGCGTTCACGGATGGCTTCTTCCGCACCGGGGACCTCGGATCCCTCGACGCCGACGGGTTCCTCACCATCACCGGGCGCAAGAAGGACCTGCTGGTCACTGCCGCCGGCAAGAACGTTGCCCCCGGACCGCTCGAGGAGAAGATCCGCGAACACCGGCTCGTGGGCCACGCCGTGGTGGTGGGTGACGGAAAGCCGTTCGTCTGTGCCCTGGTCACCCTGGACCCGGAGGGCCTCGAGCACTGGTGCAGGGAGCGCGGCGTTCCCGTGCCAGGATCCGCCGAGGCCTGCGCCGATCCCGCCGTGCGCAGTGCCATCCAGGAAGCGGTGGACGGTGCCAACAGCCTCGTCTCCAAGGCAGAGTCCATCCGCAAGTTCCGGGTCCTGGACGCCGCCTTCTCCGTGGAGTCAGGCCACCTGACGCCCTCCCTCAAACTCAAGAGGGCCGCCGTCGTCAAGGATTTTGAGGCAGAAATCGGGCAGCTGTACGGCTAAACGCAGCTGTACGGCTAACAGGCGTCGCCGCGGGACCGCTACAGGTTGGCGGGCCGTACGGTGGCCGGCTCCGGAGAGTCATCGGCACCGGCTTCATCCTCCGCTTTTTCCCCTTTGCGCCCCTTCCGGACGGGAGCCAGTCCGCGGCGCCTGCGGGTGGGCCAGGTCAGGATCAGCGTCACCACGGCCGTAACCAGGACCAGCGCGGCGATGACCAGGCCGGCGTCAATCCAGAACTGGCCGGGGAAGAGCCGGATCAGCGTATCCTCCAGCGCAAATGTCCAGGAGCCGGCGGCGAAGAAGATGCGGTGGAACTCGGTGAAGAACTGCTGCCAGCCGAGGACGGCCAGCGTGCCCAGGCCGATGATGAGCACCAGCGTCACAATGGAGCCGGCAAACAGACCCCGGCGCACTCCCCCGGGGGTGCGGCGCCGCAGGTAGATGATGGCAATGATGCTGATCAGGATGAGCAGGGCACCGGCTCCAAACGCGGACAGGATGACGAGCTTCACGTCGGCCATGTGGCTGACCTCGCCGTCCTTGAACAGCTGTTCGCCGCTGCGGTTAACCAGTTCGCCCAGGTAGCGCGGACCGGACCAGTTGCTCAGGTAGTCCACGGCGTAGGAGCCGTAGGTCATGCGGTCGTCCGAGTTGAATCCGTAGCCGTCGCCGGGGAAACCGGGCCGGTGGTACTCGGCCCAGAGGAAGAGCGGACTGGTCACGGCGCGCACGGCCAGGACCAGGAGGATTATGGGATAGAAAATGGCCAGCAGGACCTGGAGGAAACGGGGCAGCACCGGCTTGGCCCTGGCCGCCTGCTCGCGTTCGGCGTTCCGGCGTTCCACTTCCTCCTCGGGCGGGCGGACCTGGAGGGCGGACGTGGGCAGTGGTTCACTGTAGGGCTTTGGTTCACTGTAGGGCTTTGGTTCGCTGTACGGCTTTGGTTCGCTGGTCGGCTTTGGTTCGCTGAAGTGGGCGCCCGCGAGCGCGGATCCAGCCCGGGCCGGCCTGTCCGCCGCGCTGCTGCCGGACCCGGTGTTCCGGTCTGCTGCCGCATCCTGGTCTTTTTCAGCGTTTTCGGCGGCCGCCGCCTCCGCAGCCTTGCGGTCGGCACGGCTTTCCGGCTGGGCTCCGGCTGAAGCTTCCTCCGGACGCGCTGCAGAGGGGCTGGCCCCGTCCCCCTCGGCGGCACGGGCTGCAGGGGCTGGCTTCATCCATTCAAACGCCGGCTCGTCGGTGTCCTCCGCGGGATCCAGCGCAGGGCTCGCCGCCGGATCCAGCCGCGGATCAAGGCGTCCGGACGGGGTCGGAGAATTGTCTTTCACTGCAGCTTCACTTCCGTAGGCGTCCACGCACTGTCGTACCGGGATAAACCGGGGCCAGGCAGCGCTTCGTATCTCCCCAAGAGCCTACCGTCAGCCACTCCGGCACCGCGATGTGCCACCCCGCCGCCTGCGGGAATTATCGGCCGGCAGTCATAATCATGCTGCAAGTTCTGTATGGCCGGCGTCCTGGCTGCCCAGGTCGCCCCGGGCTCCGCTGCGGTAGGCCCGTGCACCGCAGACCAGCACATACAACCAGTATGCGGCCAGCACCGCCGCACCGATACTGATTTTCGCCCACACCGGCAAGGTGCTGGGCGTTACGAAGCCCTCCACGAGGCCGGAGACGAAGAGCACCAGGACCAGGCCAAGCGCCACCGTGATCATGGACCGTCCCTCTGCCGCGACGGCGCGGGACCTGGTCCGGGCGCCCGGCGACACCATGGCCCAAAAGATCCGCAATCCGGCAGCACAGGCCACGAACACCGCCGTCAGCTCCATCAGCCCGTGCGGCAGGACGTAGCTGAAAAACACGTCGGTCTTGCCCACTGCAGCAAACATACCGGCGGCCACCCCCACCCCCTGGGCATTGGTGAACAGGATCATCGGCACCCAGAATCCGGTGATGCCCAGGGCCACCGCTTGGGCACTGATCCAGGCGTTGTTGGTCCAGACGGCCCCGGCAAACGACGCCGCGGGGTTCTCCGAGTAATAGTCGATGAAGTCCTCTGTCACGTACCGCTGGACCTCCGCTTCCGAGGCGACAGCGCGCAGGGCCTCGGGCGAGGTGCCGATCCAGAGGGCGTAGGCGAAGCCAACAAGGCAGAACGCGGCGCCGCAGGCCACGGTCAGCCACCGGATCCGGTACAGGGCGGCCGGAAGCGCCAGAACGAAAAACTGCGCCAGGTCTTCCATGAAGTTCGACCGGGCACCGGTGAAGCGGGTCCGTGCCTGCGCCAGGGAGGCGGACAGGGACGCCGACAGCCCGCTCTCCGGCCCGGTGGAGCGCAGCAGGGAGAGGTGGGCGGAGGTCACCTGGTACAGGCGCAGCAGCTCATCGGCGTCGGCCCCGCTCAGGCGCCGCTTGTTCGCCAGGTCATGCAGGCGCGACCAGGTGTCCGAGTTGACGGCGGAGAAGGCGTCCATGTCCACGCTCCTACCCTAGCCTGCGGGGAATAGACTTTAGGCGACCGGTGGCCGATCAACGTACGGGGCAGGAATTGACTCCACTCATCACAGGCGAGGCAGTCGTCCTTGAGCTCCGCCCGGCGTCTTTCGCTGCCCGCGCCCTCGGCCTGGTGCTCGACGTCGTGGTGCAGTCCGCGCTGCTGATAGGCATACTGACGGCGGTGGGCGCCGCCCGCGATGAGCTGGACGCCGCCGCTGCCGGGGCGCTCACCCTGGTCAGCGTGGTGTTGTGCTTCGTCATTGTTCCGGCCACCGTGGAGACCCTGACCCGCGGCCTCTCGCTGGGGAAACTGGCGGCCGGCCTGAGGATAGTACGTGACGACGGCGGGGCCATCCGGTTCCGCCACGCTGTCATCCGGGCGCTGATCGGCTTCCTGGAGATCTACCTGACCTTCGGCGGTGTTGCGATCGCCGTCGCCCTCTTCGACGGCAGGTCCCGCCGGCTGGGGGACATCGTGGCCGGCACCTACTCGCTGCGTCGCCGGGTTCCGGTGGAACCGGCCATCGTCCCCCTCGCCCCGCGGCACCTCGCTGCCTGGGCGGGAGCGGCGGACATCGGCCGGATTCCGGATGCACTGGGCCGCCGGGCCGCGCAGTTCATGCGCCAGGCTCCGCGGATGTCCCCGCTGTCCCGCAGCGGCATGGCGGCAGCCCTCGCCACCGAAATGTCCGGATATGTGGCCCCGTCCCCGCCGCCCGGTACCACTCCCGACGACTACCTCGCTGCCGTGCTGGCCGAACGGCGCACGCGCGAACTGCGCCGTCTTAGTGCGGCACGGGCGCAAAGCAACCGGATCGGTGAACGGCTTCACCGGCTGCCGTTCACAGCGGGGCGGGAGACCTGAAGCGGCCGGTCACGCCAGGCACAGCAGGCCAGCGTTTGGCGAAGAGCCCTAGCGCTTGGCGTACTGGGCCCAGGGAATGTTCCAGTCGCCGTAGCCCTCGAGCGGCTCGACCGGCGGGGCGCCCGTGTTCAGGACCTGGACGACGTCGCCGGACTTCATGTTGTTGAAGAACCAGGCAGCATCCGCGGGCAGCAGCCCGACACAGCCGTGGGAGACGTTCGCAACGCCCACCGAGCCCCACGCCGACTGGAGCGCCTGGTGGACATACACGCCGGAGGACGTGAGCCTGTTCGCGTACTCCACGGTCAGCGGCGGGTAGTAACCCTTGTCGCCCGGCTTCAGGCCGATGCTTCCCGCGTTGAACTTGGAATGCCGCTCCTGCTCCATGATCACGGCGTAGCCGGTCGGGGAAAGCCAGTCGGACCCGCCAAGGGTGACGGGGGCGGTCCTGACCAGTTTGCCGTCGAAGTAAACCTTCATGGTCTTGGTGTTGTCGTCCACCACGGCGAGGCGCTGCTGGCCCACCTTGAACTGCACCTTGGCGTTGAAGTTGCCGATCATGCCGTTGCCGAAGTCCACCCCGAAGAGCTTCATGTCCACGGTGACCTGGCTGTTGGACGCCCAGAACTTCTCGGGGCGGATGCGGGCCTTCTGGTCCGAGTACCAGTGCCAGGCGACGGGCTGCTTGGAGGAGACGCTGATCTTGACGGCCTTTTCCACCGCGGCCTTGTTGGTGACGGGCTCACTGAACACGATGTCGATCGGCTGCCCTGCGCCGACGGTGGAGCCGTTCTCGGGGTACACGGCGGCGTCCGCTTCATTGGCGGGCTCCACGGTGGTGAAGGTCTGGGCCTTCTTGGTCTCCCGGCCCGCCTCATCCACGATGGTGTAGCTGTAGCTGTAGGGTGTGTTGAACTGCAGCGGGTCCACGGCCGTCCACGTGCTGCCGTCGGCGCTCACAGTGCCTTGGACGGGCTCTCCCCCGGCGGCCGGCACCAGCACAACGTCCTGAACGCGGCCGTTGACGGCCTTCACTGAGGGCGCCACCGCGGGATTGACGCCCTTGGCGCCGTCGAGCGGAGTCACGCCCAGTTCCACAGCCTTGACCACCGGGCTGGCGAGGCCCGGTTCATTGCGGACCGGGCTGGAGGCCTCGGATTGGGGTGTGGGGTTTGCCCAGCCAGGGGCGGTGGCGACGCCGATTCCGCCGGCAGCAACCGCAGCGCAAATGGCGACGACGGCGATGATTTTGCCGGTTTTCCGGTTGTTCTTTTCCGTCATGACTGGTTTCTCCGTGTCCCACCGGGCTGCCGATCGGCATCCGTCCGTGTGCCCAGCGGTAACGCTGACCAGTCAATTTTATCGCACGGCAGTGCTGCGCCTGACCCGGCGGCCACGGCGCGCCGGGCTGCCAGGGTGGAGGGCGCGCCGTAGCCGGTGACTGTCAGTAGCGGTAGTGATCCGGTTTGAACGGGCCGGCCACGTCCACGTCCAGGTAGTCGGCCTGGTCCTTGGACAGCTCGGTCAGTTCAACGCCGAGGGCGTCGAGGTGAAGCCGCGCGACCTTCTCGTCCAGGATCTTGGGCAGTACGTAGACCTGCTTTTCGTATTCCCGCTCGCCTTCGGGCTGGTCCTTCTTGGTAAACAGTTCGATCTGGGCGATGGTCTGGTTGGCGAACGAGTTGCTCATGACGAAGGACGGGTGGCCGGTGGCGTTGCCCAGGTTCAGCAGGCGCCCTTCGGACAGGACGATGATGGACCGCGCGTCGTCTGCCGCGTCGCCGCCGAAGACCCATTCGTGGACCTGGGGCTTGATCTCGACCTTGCGGATCCCGGGGATCCGGGCGAGGCCGGCCATGTCGATCTCGTTGTCGAAGTGGCCGATGTTGCCCACGATGGCCTTGTTCTTCATGCCCGCCATGTGCTCGGCCATGATGACGTCCTTGTTGCCCGTGGTGGTGATGAAAATGTCGCCCTGGTCCAGGACACTCTCCAGCTTGGCCACCTGGTAGCCATCCATGGCTGCCTGCAGCGCACAGATGGGGTCGATTTCGGTGACGATCACGCGGGCGCCCTGGCCGCGGAGTGCCTCGGCGGCGCCCTTGCCCACATCGCCGTAGCCGCAGACGACGGCGACCTTGCCGCCCATGAGGACGTCGGTGGCCCGGTTGAGGCCGTCCGGAAGGGAGTGCCGGATGCCGTACTTGTTGTCGAACTTGCTCTTCGTCACGGAGTCGTTGACGTTGATCGCCGGGAAGAGCAGCTTGCCCTGTTCGGCGAGCTGGTACAGGCGGTGCACGCCGGTGGTGGTCTCCTCGGTGACGCCGTGGATGCCGGCCGCGAGGCGGGTCCACTTCTTCGGGTCCTCGGCCAGGGTCCGGCGCAGGACGTCCAGGACGATCCCGTATTCCTCGGGGTCGTTGGCTGCCGGGGCGGGAACGGCGCCGGCAGCCTCGAATTCCACGCCTCGGTGCAGCAGCAGCGTGGCGTCGCCGCCGTCGTCGAGAATCATGTTGGGGCCCAGCTCAGGGTTCGTGTCAGCACCCGGCCAGGTGAGGATCTGCTCAGCCGTCCACCAGTATTCCTCCAGCGTTTCGCCCTTCCAGGCAAACACGGGAACGCCCTGCGGGTCTTCCACGGTGCCGGTGCCAACCACGACGGCGGCAGCGGCCTCGTCCTGCGTGGAGAAGATGTTGCAGGAGGCCCACCGGACCTCCGCACCGAGTGCGGTGAGGGTCTCGATGAGGACTGCGGTCTGCACGGTCATGTGCAGCGAACCGGCGATCCGGGCGCCCTTGAGGGGCTGGCTGGGTCCGAATTCCCGGCGCAGCGACATGAGGCCCGGCATCTCGTGCTCGGCGAGGCGGATCTGGTGGCGCCCGGCCCCGGCCAGGGAGATGTCGGCAACCTTGTAATCGAACGTCATGGGAATCCTTTGCTGTATCCGGCGTCTAGCCTTGTGCGGTGCTGGCTGGGTGTTAGGCGGTGGGGGCGGCCGCTGCGGGGCCGCCGTCGTGCTGGTCCGACCGGGCGGCCGTTGCGGCGGCGCGAAGCTCCGGCGGAAGCAGCAGCGGGATGCCGTCCTCGATGGCGTAACGTACCCGCTCGCCGGTCTCCGCCGCCGACGTTGAGACGAGTTCCTCGCCCTCCTGGGTCAGGGCCGATCCGGTGACCGGGCACCGCAGGACGGACAACAGTTCAGGACTGATCTTTGGCATGGTGGATGCTCCCTGCTGGGCACAAGCGCGATGGCTGACGGAATTCAGCTTCCAGCCTACCGCCAGTTCGGTACGAGGATGGTTTGCGAACGGCCGGGACGGCTCCCGGGGATGGTCCGCACGGAATCAGGAGGGTCCGCGCAGGATGCGCAGGTGGCCGCGGCGGGTGCCCTCCGTTGCGGCGGGTGCCTCCAGCGCCGAGTGGGCGGCGCGCTGACCCGGGGCCGGGGACGCCGGGCGGGACGCAGCCTCACGGACGGCGTCGGCCAGGGCCAGAAGGTCGTCTGGACCCGGCTGGGGCGGCTGCGAAGGCATGGCCAGGCGGAGCACTTCCCAGCCGCGCGGCACGGTCAGCGAACCGGCGTGCTGCTCGCAGAGGTCGTAGCAGTGCGGCTCCGCGTAGGTCGCCAGCGGGCCGAGGACGGCGGTGGAGTCCGCGTAGACGTACGTCAACGTGGCCACCGCGGACTGGCGGCAGGCTGATCTTGAACACTGACGTATTGCACCCACGAAAACACAGAATACTCCGCCCCAGGCAGATTTCCCGACATTGACGGCGGCCCGCGCCACGGCGGCGGGCCTGCCGGCGCCACGACGGCGGGGCTCCGGTCCGGTTATGTCGCGCAAATCATTTGGCGGGTCTAGAGTCTGTATATGCAGTCATCGCACCACTCTTCGGGTTTCACGGTCCGGTTGGCTGACCCGGATTCGCCCCGGGACGCTGCCGGGGTTCCTGCTGGCCGGAGCTTCGCCCAGCGCCGGCGCAACCGGCACGGCCGCGGCCTGCGGGGCGAACTGCTGCTGCCCACCCTCCCCGGTTACCGGAGCCGCTCGGACCGGTTCGATGAATTCGTGATGGACTCCGCCCAGCGGCTACACGACATCTGGGGCAAGCCCCTCGACGGCGTCCGGTTCGCCGTCGATGAGATCCCGCCGAACCTCGAACAGCTTCTGGCCGAGCGCTCACCCGCGCCGCTGGGCTGCTACACCCCTGCCACCGAGGATGAGGGGCCCATCATCACGTTGTACCGCCGCGTGGTTGAGCAGGCCTGCCCGGTCAAGGAGGAGCTCCAGGACCTGGTGCATGATGTGGTGGTGGAGCACACCGCCGAGATGCTCGGCGTGGCCCCGGAAACGCTGGACCCCGTCTACCGCCGGCGTTACTAGCGCGGCGCCACTAGCGGCCGGTCCGAAAACACCAGGGCCGGTCCTGAAAACCGGGCGCACCCCAGCTAGTAGCCCAGCGTCACCGGTACTTTTTCCTGCCCCTCCGCGCCCGGGGTTATGGCCACCGTGGAGATGTCGTTCCGGCCCTCCCGCTCCAGCAGCACCGTGCCGTAGGCCGCTCCGCCGGAAGCGGACACCAGGTAGCCGACGACGGCCGAGTTCCCGATCCGGTCGGCAGCCTTGAGGGCGGTGGTAGTGCCGGCGGCGATGTCCGCGGTGGCCGCGGTACGGAGTTTCCCGTCGACCGTGACCGGCGTATAGGAAATGGTCGCCCTGTCATCAAGGGCTCCGAAAACCAGCAGCCGTTCCCCGCCCTGGGGAAGCGGGACCACGTGCTGGCTGCCCAGCTGGGCGGACGCGGGCGACCAGGCGAAATCCAGGCTCTGGCCGGCCTTCAGACCCCGGCTCACCCGGGCCGCGGCCACGATGCTGACATCGGAGGTGGCCGAGACCGTGTACTGGCCGGCGGGCACTCCGGCCAGTGGCACCTCCGTGACGGTGCCGGCTTTGGCGGTGACCACGCCTCCTCCCGGGAGTGCCTGCTGCCCGGCCCGGCCGAACAGCTTGACCTCCACCACGGCGTCCGACGGGCCTGGCACGGTGATCTGCAGCGACGGGCCGGCGTCGTCGAACCCGGATTCTCCGGTCAGCGACTTCACGTCCCCGGCGTCCTGGATGTCGATGCCCGTCATCACCTGGGAGGGACCGGCGGATATCCCGGGCGCAATGAAGTCGACGCCGCCGGAGGTCAGCCCGCGCAGCACGCTTTGCTGGATGAAGCCGCTGACGGGGCCGCCGGAGCTTCGGACGTGCACGCTCAGCAGTTCTTCACCGGGAGCGAGACCGGCCAGGACGATGGAGCGGGTCGTCTTGGGTCCCACGAGCAGGCCGCGGCTGCCTGAGGCCTTGATCTGGCCGGCCTTCCCGTAAAGCTCAAGGTTCACGGTTGCGGGCGTGGTGGAAGCGTTGGTGAGGTTGAGGACGCTGCTGCGGCCCAGGGCTGTGTTGGCGCCGCTAAGCCAGAGGTCGTTCGACGGCGTCTGGCAGGCGGCCGCTGCAGAGCCCTGGAGGTCCCCGTCCGTCGCCGTATAGGCCATGAGTGCTGCCGCCGCAGGCTGCCGGTTGGCCAGGGCGTCCGCGGACAGGACGCTGACGTCTTCCACGGTTTCCCCTTCGAGGGCCGCGGCGAGCAATCCGGAGGAACCGGCCGGAGCCGTGGCAGAGCCGGGCGCCTTGGCAATCCGCTGCAGCTCCGACCCCTTCAGCGCGGAAAGCGCACTGCCGGGAAGACTGCCGCCCGCCGAGCTGACCACCAGGGCGGACACAGAGCTTTTGGCCGTGGCGGATTCGGGGCTGAACTGGGGGTCGGTCCCCACCGGGGTTCCCTCGAGGAGCCGCGCCGGGGCAGGGCAGACATCCTGGACGCTTCCGGCCGGAACGGCCGCTTTCGCCACGCCGAGCGGCCGGGCTGACGACGGCTGCGGCGCCAGGGCTGTTGCCGCAACCAGTCCCCCGCCGGCGGCAAGGATGACGGCGCCGGAGAGCAGCCCGGCCGCCACGCCGCGGCGGCCGCCTATGCGGCTGGCCCCGCCGGGCCGGCCACCGGAAGCCTTGCTTTCGGTAGCCCCGGCTGCCGGGCTGATGCCCCGCTTAGCGGCCTTTCCGCCGTCGTTCTCTTCCTCATGCATTCTGGTATTCCTTACGCAGGGCGCCTTCGTCCCTGGACAGGCCGGTGTTGGGGCGCCGTGCCGGCATTGGCAGCGCCAGCAGGACCGTCAGGCCAATGACGGCGGCCTGGAGGATGCCGGACCAGAGCGCCCAGGGGCTTTCGTACCGGACTGTCACCTGGCCGGCCTGCGGAGGCAGCGTGAAGGCCTGGGACCAGCCGGAGGTGGTGGACGTCAGTTTGCGGCCGTCGAGCCAGGCGGTCCAGCCGGGATCCGCCCGCTCGGCGAGCACGAGCAGCCGGCCTTCAGGTCCTTTGGGGACCTCGGCCTGGGCGCCGGTCAGATCCGAGCGGACCAGCCCGATGGTGGCACCCTTGCTGTCGACGATGCGCACCCGGTGGGCGACGTCGGCGGGCTGCAGGACGGCGTCGTTCAGCGGTGTCACCCGCCAGAGCCAGCCGGAGTCAGTGGGCCCGACGGCCGTCAGCCCGGGAACCGCGTCCATCCGGCTGGCGGTCAGCTGAGCCGCCGTGTCCGCGGCGCGCAGGACGATGAATCCGACGCCGAGCCGCTCCAGTTCGGGCCGCGGGTCGACGCCGCGGGCAGCCACCAGGGTGGCCACGCTGGTGCGCAGCGCAGCGGTGACCTCATCGTCGTCGCGGACCGCTTCCTGCCCGGGTGTGCCCAGGATGTCCCGGGCCGCCGCGATGGCTGAGAGGCTGTCCAGTGTGGTGCCGCGTCCGCGCATGAGGGTGGCGCTGTAGGTTCCGTCCTCGCCGGTGCTGATCAGCAGTGTCCGGGTCTGTTCCGGCCCCTCGCCGCGATCCACCGCGGTGGCGGGCAGCACCCGCGGGTCCGTGGGACCCACGAGCCGTGGCGTTCCGAGGTGGGCGGTGCCGGCCTGCACCGTGGCATCGGCCGGCTGCACCACGTTCTGCACGGTCCACGCCGCCAGCCCGGCCAGCGGTCCGGCGAGCAGGAGCACCAGGACCAGCACCGCAGTGACGCGGGCCGCGGTAGCGCCACGCGTTCCCCGGGCACGGAGTTGGCTGTCCGGACCGGAGCCGGCAAGCGTCAGCAGGCCGTCGCCTCCGATGACCGCTGCCGCGAGCAGCGCGAAAACGGCGGCGGACACGGCCGGACCGGTGAACGGCACCACGAGGGCCTGCGCGCCGGCGCCGGTGGCGACATGGGCTGCCAGCCAGCCGCCGGCCAGCGCCAGCAGCGCCACGGCCCAGAGGACCCGGGCCACACGGCCCCGGCGGTCCGGGTGGACCCGGAGCGGAACAAAGAGCGCGGCAACAGCCAGCGCCAGCAGCGGCACCCCTACCAGGAGGGCCAGCAGGAGCGCCCACGGGACGGAGCCGCCGGAAAAGAACGCCAGCCCGGAAAGCCCGCCGGCGGGGTCGAAACTGAGCGGCTGGCCCAGGATCTGCTGCCACACCGGGGCGGCCTCGAAAGGCACGGGCAGCCCGGGGTCAGCAAGCAGCGCCCTGGGCCGGTCCAGGGTGGACAGGGCAAACGGGACGAACAGTGCAGCACTCGGCAGCAGCGCCCACCAGAGCGTGCGTCCGCGTTTCCGCAGCAGCAGGCTCAGGAGGATGATGACGGCGGCGGCCGGCAGCAGGAGCGACGGTGCGGCGGCGGTGATGACCGCCAGCGCCAGCCCCGCAGCTGCGGCTGCCGTCCAGGACGGCGTGCCGTTGACCCCGGGCTTGGCCGGTGGCTGGTCAGCGAGGCTGCCGGCCGGCACCGGGGCGAAGCGGCCGCGTCCGACGGCGGAGCCGGTGGCCCGCAGCAGCGCGAGGACCAGCAGCGGCATCATGAGGTGGGCCAGCAGCGCTCCGACGCGCCCCTGGTTGACGGCCACCTGCAGGGCCGGCGCCGCCGCCCAGACCAGCGCAGCGGCCAGCCGGAAGCGGCGGTAGGAGGTCAGGGCTCCGGAAGCGAACCAGGCAGTCAGTCCGGAGAGCGGCATGGCCAGCAGGAGCAGCCAGACGACGGCGCCGTTCGCGTTGCCGCCGCCCAGCAGGCCAAGGATCCACAGGACGTAGTCGAACGGATCGCCGTGGCCGGGAAGTCCTGCGCCCAGTCCGATCCACCAGCTGGAGGCGTGGTGCCAGATGTCCTCCAACCGGGCAGAGACCGGCAGGAGCGCCCCGCCTCCAGCGGCGTCTGCCTGGAAAAGCGCGGCCAGGCCGGCGAAGGACGCCGCGGCGGCAATGATCACGGCGGCGACGGCCCCGTTGCCTACCCAGCCCCGCTCGCTCGTGGACAGGGCTGCAAAGTCGTCCGTCGAGTCGCCGCTGGGTTGTTGCTCCAGCGGAGAATTGCTGTCCTCGGTGGCCCGGGCGTCGTCCGCGCCGAGGGCTTCCATCAGGGAGCGCCGGTGGCCCCAGACTTCGCGCCGTTCGGTCTGCAACGCCTTGACCACGGAGCGGCGGACACGGCGGGTGCGGGCAGCGTTGCGCCGCCCGCGGGCGAGGGCAGCGGGCCTGGCGAGGGCAGCGGCAGTGGCCAGGAGCTGCGAAAAGCCGTACCCGGGATCCTTCACGGCGATGCTGAAGACCAGCCGGAGGAGGCTCCCAAGGAGCGCGCCCACAGCGTGCAGCGGCAGCGCCCAGAGCGGGGCGTGCTTGAGCCGCAGGTGCACCTGTGCCCGGCGCGCGGCGGAGGCGGTGCCAAGGGCGTGCGGCCGGTGCGAGACGTGGAACATTTTCGCGCTGGGAACCACCACCACGCGGTGCCCGGCCAGCCGGTTCCGCCAGCAGAAGTCGACGTCGTCGCCCGTGCCGGGAAGCGCCGGGTCAAAGCCTTTGAGATGTTCCCAGATATCCCGCCTGACCAGCATGCCGGCGGAGTTGACCGCGAACGTGTCGGAACGCCCGTCGTACTGCCCCTGGTCGAGTTCGTCCGCCTCGATCAGCGTGAGCCGCTCGGCCCAGCGGCTGGTGGAAAGCCCGACGTCGATCAGGCGCCGTTTGGCGTTCCAGTCCAGTTGCTTGCAGCCGGCAACCGTGACGGAGGGGGCACGCTCCACAGCGTGCAGCAGTTCGGCAAGGGCCTCGGGCGCCGGCGCCGCGTCATCGTGCAGCAGCCAGATCCATTCGGACCGGTCGCGCGTGCCCTGCGGTTTCCATGGGGCCAGGGCGGCCAGACCGGCCCGCACGGCGGTACCCATCCCCGCCCTGCCGGTATCGGCGGTGGTGACGTTGGCATCGCCGAGGGCGCGCTGCAGGAGCGCAGCCGAAGTGTCCTGTGAGCCGGTATCCACCCCGATCACGGTGTCCGCCGGCCGGGTCTGCGAGGCCAGCGCTGTAAGAGTCCTGGGCAAATAAGCACTGCCGTTGTGGGCTACCACAACGGCAGTGACATGTACTTCCTGAAGAATTAGACCGCTCGCTTCCTCAGCCGTCGGCGCTCACGCTCGGAGAGGCCACCCCAAATCCCGAACCGTTCGTCATTCGACAATGCGTACTCCAGGCACTGCGACCGTACGCTGCATGCTCCGCAGACTTTCTTGGCGTCCCTCGTGGAACCGCCCTTTTCCGGAAAGAAGGCCTCCGGATCAGTCTGGGCGCACAGGGCATCGGTCTGCCACCCCAGCTCGCCTTCGTCGTCGAAATCCTGTCCCAGCGGCAATCCAATCCACACCGGCTGGGCCAGCGTGGTGGGCTCCGGGTTCCGGATCTCCATGGGGGGATCGAGATCGTCCTCGTCCTGCTCCGGCCGTCCGGCCAGGAGGGACTCATTCTGGAGCGCCTCGTGTTGGGCGAGGAAGGCCGTGGCCTGATCCTGCAAAGAGGCAGACGTGCCCACGTTGTACCGCTCTGCGGCGTCCGGGTCGGCCGGATCCACGTACCAGTCACTGGGCACCCCCCGAGACCGGTACTTTGCTGTGGCCTGGCCGGCCACTACAGCATCATCAATACGCTCCGCTTGCCCCATGGCGTCCCCTCCTGAGTAGTGCGGCCCCCGGCCCGACGATCAGGAGACTACTTGGTGTTCCTGAGTGTTCGCCGCGGCTTTTCAATACCTAATTACACGTGTGTAAGTAGTGGGGAGTCAAGCCGCGACGGAATAATAATCAATGCCCGGGCCGATCAGCAGGCGCGCCACGCCCGGGAATTTTTTTCGTCAGCAGGACGGAAGCCGCCCCGAATTTGACAGCAAGCTTAGTATCAGGTTCCGCGCGCGTGCAATTTCGCCAATTTTGCTGCCGCCCGGGACGTTAAGGCAAACGATGTTACAAAATGTTGTGCCGGAGATCACGCGATAAGGCATGGCAAGATGAAGCCATGAACATCCCGGCCACTGATCTGATGACGGCCCTGCGCTCGGGCCACTCCACCTCGCCCCGCCTGACCTGGTACGGGCCTGACGACGAGCGGGTGGAACTGTCCGGCCGAGTGCTGGACAACTGGGTCGCGAAGACCAGCAACCTGCTGCAGGACGAACTCGACGCCGAACCGGGAATGCGGCTGCGGCTGGACCTGCCCGCGCACTGGAAGTCGATTATCTGGGCCCTCGCCGCCTGGCAGCTGGGCATGGAGGTGGTGCTGGATTCCGGCGACGCCGACCTGCTCGCCACCTCCGAGCCGGACAGGGTGGAGGACCGGTTCGACGCCGTCGTTGCCGTTCCGCTGCCGGCACTGGCGATGCGGTGGCCCGGTGATTTGCCCGCCGGGGTCCTCGACTACGCCGCGGAGGTCCGCTCACACGGTGACGTTTTCATGGCCCACAACGATCCCGATCCGGGCTCCTCCGCGGTCCGCAGCTCGAACGGCGGGGCCGTCCTGCACGAAGCCCTGCTGGCGGAGTTTGCGGCGGGTCACGAGCCCAGTGCGAGGCTCCTGGTGCGTGCCGCCGACGGCCTTGAGGCGGCGCTGGCCAACGCCCTCGGCGCGTGGAAAAACGATGGCTCGGTGGTCCTGGTCCACGGCGACGTGGAGCTGACAGAGAAGCTTCTCTCGGCCGAGCGCATCCACGGCGACTGAGCTGCTAGCTGGGCCTGACTGGCCGCTCGGGGTCGTTCATGCCAGGTTCCAGCACCGGCTCCGCCGGCTGGGCAGAGTGGTGGTGCACCTCGATGATCGCGTGGTCGTGTGAGAACTCCGGCTCCTGGTCCAGTTCCTGGTTGAACACGAGGAACCGGTAGGCAAAGAAGCGGACCACCGTGGCCACCAGAATGCCCACGACGCCTGCGGCAAAGAGCATGTTCTTGTCCGTGACGCCCAACGAGTACTTCGCCAGCGCCGTGAACCCGGTGGAGATGCCGATCCCGATGCCGTTAATCAGGATGAACATCAGGAATTCACGCAGGACGTTGGCCTGGCGGCGGTGCCGGAACGTCCACAGGCGGTTGGCGATCCAGGAAAATACGGTGGCAACGCTGGCGCCCACGAAGCGGGCCTTGGCCTCGCTGTCCGTCATGGGTCCGTGCATCAGGTAGTACGTCAGCCCGTTGTCAATGACAAACGCCACACCGCCGACGGCACCGAACTTCGCCACCTCGCGCCAGAAAAGCGAGGCGAGTCCCCGGATGCGCTCTGCAAGTGTGTTAATCATGACCCTCCGTGGCCGTCTGAATAGTGGGGGCCGTTGGGGCCAAGCTCCCATTTTAGCCCCGTTTCCCGGGAGTATCCCCAAAAGCGGGCCCTCCGTGGACCTCCCCATCAGCTGCTTCGCCGCCATAATGCGGCGGCTCAGGGAGCTTCATCGCCGTGAAAGACAGCAACAGCGCTCCTGTTCGGTAGGCTGGAACATGTGACTTTTCCAGTAATCGGCGTGGTTGGCGGCGGCCAGCTTGCGCGCATGATGGCCCCGGCCGCCACTGCCCTGGGCTTTGAACTCCGTATTTTGGTTGAAGGCGAAGACGTGTCCGCGGTCTCCGCTGTCCCCAATGCCCCCGTGGGCGACTACAAGGATCTCGATGCCCTGATGGAATTCTCCAGGGGCCTTGATGTGATGACCTTTGACCACGAGCACGTCCCGGGCGACCACCTCTATTCCCTGATTGAAGCCGGGGTGAACGTCCAGCCCCGCCCGGAGGCGCTGGTCAACGCCCAGGACAAACTGGTCATGCGCGCGGCCATCGACCGGCTCGAACTGCCCAACCCCGAGTGGGCCGCGGTGGACAACGTCGCCGCACTGGTCAGCTTCGGCGACCGGATCGGCTGGCCGGTGGTGCTCAAGACCCCGCGGGGCGGCTACGACGGTAAGGGCGTGCGCATCGTGGGCTCGCCTGAGGAAGCCGCAGAGACCGCCGACTGGTTCGAGGCGATGAGCCCGCTCCTCGCCGAAGCCAAGGTGGAGTTCAGCCGAGAGCTCTCCGCGCTGGTTGCCCGCACGCCGGACGGGGCGTCCCGCGCCTGGCCCGTGGTCCACACCATCCAGGTGGACGGCGTCTGCGACGAAGTGATCGCACCGGCACAGAACATCTCCGTTGAGGTCGCCGCGGCCGCCGAGGACGCTGCACTCCGGATCGCCAATGAACTCGGCGTCACCGGCGTCATGGCCGTGGAGATGTTCGAGACGCCCGGCAGCGGCGCCGGCTTCCTGATCAACGAACTGGCGATGCGGCCCCACAACACCGGCCACTGGACGCAGGACGGCTCCGTCACCAGCCAGTTCGAACAGCACCTCCGCGCGGTTCTGAACCTGCCGCTCGGTGCGACTGACGTGCTGGGCCAGGTCGCCGTGATGAAGAACTTCCTGGGCGGCGACAACCAGGACCTCTTCTCCGCTTTCCCGGCCGCCCTGGCGACGGAACCGGCCGCCAAGATCCACTGTTACGGCAAGTCCGTGCGGCCCGGCCGAAAGATCGGCCATGTCAACCTGGTGGGCGCATCCGCTGCGGATGTTGACTCCCTCCGGCAGCGCGCCACCACCGTGGCTAACATCATCCGTGACGGCAAACTGCCCGCCACGGCAACAGGCACCACCGAGGAGACCCCATGAGCCCCGAATCCGCTGCTGCACCGGAAGCCGGCGGCCCCTCCCCGCTTGTAGGCCTCGTCATGGGGTCGGACTCGGACTGGCCCGTCATGGAAGCCGCGGCTGACGCCCTGGCCGAGTTCGGCATTCCGTTCGAGGCGGATGTTGTCTCCGCCCACCGCATGCCCACCGAGATGATCCGGTACGGACAGACGGCGCACGAGCGCGGCCTGCGTGTGATCATTGCCGGCGCCGGCGGTGCCGCCCACCTGCCGGGCATGCTGGCGTCGGTCACTCCCCTGCCGGTGATCGGTGTTCCGGTGCCGCTCAAGACCCTGGACGGCATGGATTCCCTGCTCTCCATCGTGCAGATGCCGGCCGGCGTACCGGTGGCCACGGTCTCCATCGCGGGGGCACGGAACGCGGGCCTGCTCGCGGTCCGCATGCTGGCCTCCGGCACGGACGACCTCTCCGCCCGCCTCCGCACGCAGCTTCTGGAGTTCGCCCAGGAACTGAACGATGTGGCGAGCCGGAAGGGCGCCAACCTGCGCCAGAAAGTCAACGAGGTCTTCTCCGAGACAAACGTGGCTCTCCGGAGCAGCCGATAGGGATCTGCCATGTCCAACACCGAACTGCCGTCCCAGGGCCTCCTGACGGATCCCGTCCGCAACCCGTCGAGCGCTACTGAACCTGTCCGCACCAAGCGTGCGTTCCTGCTGATCCTGCTCACGCTGCTGGTGCCCGGCAGTGCCCAGATCGTGGCCGGGGACCGCAAGCTTGGCCGGACCGCCCTGCGCGTGACGCTCAGCGCCTGGCTGCTCGCCGTCCTGGCCCTGGTACTGCTGTTCATCAACCGGACCCTGCTGATCAACATCATCACCAATCCGGTGGCCTCGCTGCTCATCATCCTGGTCCTTACCGCCCTGGCGGTGGGCTGGCTGGTGCTGTTCATCAACACCCTGCGGCTCATCCGGCCGGTGCTGCTGCCCGCCCGGACGCGTCCCGCCGTCGTGATTGCGCTTGTCCTGGCCATGGTGGCCAGCAGCGGATCGCTGGGCTACGCCGCCTACGTGCTCAACGTGAGCCGAAACGCGATCGGAAGCATCTTCAACGCCGGACCGGCCATCGACCCGGTGGACGGGCGCTACAACTTCCTCATGATGGGCGGCGACGCCGGGGCGGACCGCACCGGGCGCCGGCCGGACAGCCTGTCCGTGCTGAGCGTTGATGCCGAAACCGGCCAGACGGCCATCATCTCCGTGCCGCGGAACCTGCAGAACGCGCGGTTCAGCGAGGGCTCGCCCATGCTGCAGGTCTATCCCGACGGCTACAACTGCGGGGACGAGTGCCTCATCAACGCCATCAACACCGAGGTCACCAACGAGCACAAGGACCTGTACCCGGGCGTTGCAGACCCCGGCGCGCAGGCCACGCTGGAAGCGGTGTCCGGCACACTCGGCATCACCGTTCAGGCGTACGTGCTGGTGGACATGGACGGGTTCGCCAAGCTGATTGACGCGATGGGCGGCATCCGGATCAAGGCAGGCGGCTGGGTTCCCATCAGCGGCGACATGGTCGACGAGGCCAACGGCATCCACGGCATGCCCCTGGGCTGGATTCCCGCCGGCGAACAGAAGCTCGACGGCTACCACGCCCTCTGGTACGGCCGCTCCCGCGAATTCGTGGACGACTACGCCCGGATCCAGCGCCAGCAGTGCGTCCAGCAGGCCATGCTGAAGCAGCTTGACCCCGCCACCCTGCTGGCCAAGTTCGAGGACATCGCCAATGCCGGCACCAAGGTGGTTGACTCCAACATTTCCTCCAGCCAGCTCGGAAGTTTCGTGGACCTCGCCATGAAGGCCAAGGGCAAGGACATCAAGCGGCTCACCATCGGGCCGCCGGACTTCGACGCGTCCTTCTCCACGGTGCCTGACTTCGATATCATCCATGATCGGGTCCGGAAGCTCCTCGCTTCCGCCAGCTCCGAATCGTCGCCGGCCGCGGCACCGGCCGGTACGGTACCGGATGGCACCGCACCGGCCGACACCGTGCTGCAGCCGGGCTCGCTGCCCGGCAACGGGCTTTCCGCCGCGGGCCCCCTGGCGGGTCTTCCGGCCACCACCCCGGCGCCGGCACCGTCGTCGCCGTCGGACTTCACTCCGGTGACCACCACCCCGGAGGGCGAACCGATCACGGAAGAAATGCTGAACCAGTTCAAGCGTGAGGGCAACGAACAGGCCATCCGCGACCTGGTGGCCACGAACGGCCAGTGCGCACCGCTTTGAACAACACGTACAGCAAAAGAGGGGGAACACCAGGCGTGTACCAGATAGAAAATATCCTGCGTCCGTATGCGTGGGGATCGACGACGGCGATCGCCGGCCTGCTGGGCCGGCCGGAGTCCGGCGGTCCGGAGGCCGAGCTGTGGATCGGGGCGCATCCTGACTCGCCGTCGGTGGCCACCCGGCCGGACGGCACAACGACGCCGCTGGACGCACTCATCGCTGAAGACCCGGAACACTTTCTGGGGGCAGCTTCGGTGGCCGAATTCGGTCCCCGGCTGCCGTTCCTGGCCAAGCTCCTGGCCTCGGCGAAGCCGCTGTCGCTGCAGGTCCACCCGAGCCTTGAGCAGGCCCGTGCCGGTTACGCCCGCGAAAACGCCGCCGGCATCCCGGCCAACGCAGCGAACCGCAACTACCACGACGACAACCACAAGCCCGAGATGATTTTCGCGCTGACACCATTCGAGTCGCTGTGCGGCTTTCGTGACCCGGAGAAGTCCCGGGACATCTTTCTGCACCTGGCCGGCTGCCTCGAGCTTCCGGGGGACGGCGTCCCGCAGGTGCTGAAGGCGGTGATTGACGACCTCTCGCAGCCCGACGAGGCCGCAGCGCTTCGTTCGGCGTTTGAACGGCTGATTGCGGGCGGCGAGGACGTCCGGGAGGCGACGTCGCGGGTGGTCGACGTGCTGGCCGCGGGGGCGCCCATGGCGCCCTATCAGCGGGAACTGTCCACGGTGCTGAGCCTTAACAGCGAGTACCCGGGCGATCCCGGCGTGCTGATCTCCCTGCTACTTAACCGGCTGTCCTTGGAACCCGGGGAGGCCGCCTACCTGCCAGCAGGCAAGGTCCACGCCTATCTGCACGGGCTGGGCGTGGAGGTGATGGCGTCCTCGGACAACGTGCTCCGCGGCGGGCTGACGCCCAAGTTCATCGACGTTCCCGAGTTGCTTAACACGATCAGGTTCGAGTCGGTGGACTTTCCCATGCTCCAGAGGGAGACGACCGAACTTGGGCAGGAGCTGTACCGTCCGCCGTTCCGGGAGTTCCAGCTCCAGAGGATCGAGCTGCAGCCGGACGGTTCGCCGGTTCCGCTGGCGCAGTCGGGCGCCGCGGTGATCATCGTCATCGCCGGTTCGGTGTATCTGGACTCGCCCAAGGGCGACCTGCAGCTGGACCGCGGGGCAAGTGCCTTCCTGCCGGCCTCGGACGAGCCTGTCAATGTCCACCCGGTGTCCGGGTCCACGGAGAACGCCGTGGCCTTCGCCGTGACCACATCCATGAGGACCTAAATTACTGTGGAGTACTTCCTGCAAACGAAAGCCTGGGAGGATTTCCAGAAGTCGCTGGGACGCCGGGTGCACCGGCAGTCCGGGCCCGGCTGGAGCTTCCTGGCGATCGAGGAAAAGAACCCGGCCGGCAAGGTGCTGTACGCGCCCTACGGGCCGGTGGCCGAGTCGGTGGCGGCCTTTGACGCGGCGCTGACGGCCCTCCGCGGGCTGGCGAAGTCCTGCGGCGCCGTCTTTGTCCGGATCGAGCCGGCGACGGCCGGCCTCGATGCCGGCGGCGCCGCGGACCAGTTGCGGAGCCGGGGCCTGCAGCCTGCCCCGGTGAACCAGCAGCCCGAGCTGAGCTGGATCGTGGACCTGGACCGGGACTTCAAGGAGGTCCTGGCCGACATGAAGCCGGTCAACCGAAACCTGTACCGGAACATCCACAAGAAGGGCGTCACGTTCCGCGCCACGCAGGATCCGGCAGACATCCGGGTCCTCCTGAATTTCCTGCACATGACGGCGCGGCGAAACGGGTTCAAACCGCAAAGCGACGAGTACCTGACGCAGGTGGCCGAGTCCCTGATGCCGGCCGGCGCTGCGACCCTGTTCATCGCCGACCTCCACGGCGGCCCGGTGGCGGCAGCACTCGCGTACGACTCCGCGGACACCCGGACGTACGCCCACGCCGCGATGGACGACACCCACCGCAAGCTCAGCGCGGGCATTCCACTCCTGGTGACCCTGATGGCCGATGCCCAGGAAAAGGGCCTTAAGCACGTGGACCTGTGGGGCGTGGCCCCGGCCGACCAGCCCGACCACAAATGGGCAGGTTTCACCGCGTTCAAAAAGTCGTTCGGGGGGCGCGAGATCGCGTACCCCGGAACATGGGACCTGCCCGTCAACCGGCCCCGCTACGCGGCCTACCAGCTGGCCCGCAAACTCCGCGACCGCATCAAGTCCCTCATCCGGCGCCCCTCTTCCTCCTGACCGCGCTGGGCGCGAACGTACACTTGTGGCCCCTCGCCGGAGCGCGAACGTACACTTGTGGCCCCCCGATGGAGCGCGAACGTACACTTGTGGCCCCGCTTTACCCCCCAACCCGGGCCACCCCAGTTAGTTCGGGCGCGCGGCCGGGGTTTTGGCGGTGGGTAACAGACCC